>NZ_JBQEPN010000015.1:0-25231 GCF_052045775.1 Curtobacterium sp. 22159 | reverse complement strand
GCGAGTGTGACGTATTTCGCACACTCGGGGTGCGTCCCGCGCCCGGTGCACGCCTGGAGGCGCGGTGCCGGTCTCGTGGGCCGGCTCCGCGCCTCCAGGCGGTCGCGTCGGCGAGTGGTCGGGACACGCCGCGCGCGTTGCGTCGAGTGCGCGTTCGGTGCCGTCCCGGCGACGCGAGTGTGACGTATTTCGCACACTCGGGGGCCGGGCCGGGCCGGGGGCCGGGCGGGCCGGCGGCGGCGGGCGGGTCAGCGCCGCAGCGTCGCCCGGGCCAGCCGGTTCCCGAGGAACTGACCGAGCTGCACGATCACGACGATCGCCGCGACCGAGACGTACACGATCCACCAGTCGTACCGCTGCGACCCGTACGTGATCGCGTACTCGCCGAGACCACCTCCGCCGATCAACGCACCCTGCGCCGTCATGTCGACGATGCCGATGTAGATGAAGGTGTAGCCGAGGATGAGCGGTCCGAGGCCCTCGGGGATGAGCACCGTGAGCAGGATCGAGACCGGGTGCGCCCCCGCCGACCGCGCGGCCTCGACCACGCCGGGGTCGACCGCCAGCAGGTTCTGCTCGACGATCCGGGAGACCGCGAACGCCGCCGCCAACGAGATCGCGAACGTCACCGCGGGCACGCCGATGGTGGTCTGCACCACGACCCGCGACAGCGGTGCGATCGCCGCGAGGAAGATGACGAACGGGATCGGCCGGACCAGGTTCACGACCACGTTGAGGATGGTGTGCGCGGTGCGGTTGCCGAGCAGGTTGCCCGGACGGGTGGCGTACAGCGCGAGGCCGAGCGCGAGCCCGATGATGCCGGCGATGACGAGGGACACGATCGACATGACGATGGTGTCGCGGACGGCTCCGAGGAAGATGTCGAACGTGTCGATGACGCTCTGGAACGTGTTGTTCACGATGCGTCCTCCTCGTCGGTCGTGACCCCGGCGGTGCGGAGCGCGACGATCGCGGTGTCCACGGAGCCCTCGGCCCCGGTGAGTTCGTAGGTCAGGGATCCGATGCGCCGCTCCCGGATCTCGCCGACCCCGCCGTAGACGAGCTCGGCGGTGACGCCTGCCTCGCGGAAGGCGCCGTCGATCCGGTTCTGCAGGCCCGCCTCGTCGGAGATCTGCACGGTCACCAGCCGCCCCGGGTGACGGGTCCGCAGCCGGGCGATCGTCTCGGCGGAGGGGCGGTCGTGCAGGGCCGTTCGCACGAAGCGCTGCGCCGCGTCGGTCTGCGGCGCCGAGAACAGGTCGTACACGTCCCCGACCTCGACCACCCGGCCCCGCTCCATGACGGCGACCCGATCGGCGATCTGCCGGACGGCGTCCATCTCGTGCGTGATGACGACGATGGTGACCCCGAGTTCCCGGTTGACGCGGCGCAAGAGCGCGAGCACCTCGGACGTGGTCTCCGGATCGAGCGCGCTCGTGGCCTCGTCGGCGAGCAGGAGTTCCGGGTTCGACGCGAGCGCCCGGGCGATGCCCACGCGCTGCTTCTGCCCGCCGGACAGCTGCTCGGGGTAGGCGTGGGCGCGGTCGAGCAGCCCGACGAAGTCGAGGAGCTCGGCGACGCGGCGGTCCCGTTCCGCCTTTGCCACCCCGGCGACCTTGAGCGGGTAGGCCACGTTGCCGGCGATGGTGCGCGACCGGAACAGGTTGAACTGCTGGAAGATCATCCCGATCTTGCGACGCGCCGACCGGCGGTCCTTCTCGGCGATGGTCGTGAGGTCCTGACCGCCCACGACGACCGACCCGGACGACGGCAGCTCGAGCGCGTTGACGAGCCGCACGAGGGTGGACTTGCCGGCGCCGGAGTACCCGATGACGCCGAGGACCTCTCCCTGGTGCACGTCCAGGGAGACGTCCTCGACGGCCACCACGGTCTCGCCGGTGTCGGCTCGGCGGTAGTGCTTCGAGACGCCGCGGAGTTCGACGAGGACCGGCACTACTGCTTGGCCGCCTTCGCGTCCTGCTCGACCTGCGTGAGCTCCTTCTGCAGCGAGGCGGGGCTCTCGTCGCGGACGACCGCGGCGGGGTTGTCCTTGAGGAAGGCCTTCTGCACCGACTCGTCCTGGAAGAGCTTCGCGAGGGCGAGGTAGGTCTTGTCGTCCTTGTCCGCCTTGCGGGCCGCGAACACGTTCACGTACGGGGCGGCGTTGGCGCTCGCGGGGTCGTCCTGGTAGACGACGTCGGAGGACGGCAGCCCGGCGGCGGTGGCGAAGTTGTTGTTCACGACGGCGCCGGCGACGGAGCCCTGCTGCAGCGCGTTCGCGGTCTGGGAGGCGTCGAGCGGCTGGACGTCGACCTTCTTGGTCTCGATGTCCGCCGTGGTCGAGAACGCCGAACCGCCGTCCTTGAGCGTCAGGAGCTTCGCGCCCTGCAGCACGAGGAGGGCACGGGCCTCGTTGATCGAGTCGTTCGGGATGGCGATCTTCGCGCCCTCGGGGATGGCCGAGGCCTTGTCGTACTTCGTCGCGTAGAGCGGCAGCGGGTACACGGCCGTCGAGCCGATCGGCTGCAGGTCGTCGTGCGACGTCACGTTGTAGTCCGCGAGGTACTGGATGTGCTGGAACTGGTTGAGGTCCAGCTGGCCGTCCTTGAGCGCGGGGTTCGGCAGCGAGTAGTCCGCGAAGTTCGTGAGCTTCACGGTGACGCCGAGCTTCTCCTTCGCGAGCTTCGTGTACGTGCTCCAGTACGCGAGTGACTTGTCCGCGACGCCGATCGTGACGGTCTTGCGCGTCCCACCGGCCGCTGCGCCGCTGTCGTCACCGCCCGCCCGGACGGCGCTGACGATCACCGCGACGACGATCGCGACGACGACCACCGCGGCGGCGATGATCCAGCCGATGGGGCGCTTGCCCTTCGGCTTCTCGGGCAGTGCGGGTGCTGCGGACATGGGGTGCTCCTCGTGGGCCGTGCTGTGGGGAACCGCGGTGGTCCGCGGCGTGGAGTCGAGTGTGACGGGCCGCCCAGCGCCTCGCGAGTTCCGTTCCGTCGTGTTACATCGAGGACACACGGCGCACCGGTCCGGGTGGTCCGGACCCGGGTTCACTGGTGTGGTGCGCAGCATCGAACTCGTCCTCGACCCCGCTTCGGACGCCGCGGTGCGATCGGCGTGGTCCGCGCTGGTTGCCGCCGACCTGCCGAGTCTCGGTCGGCACCCGTCGCCGTCGAACGCGCCGCACGTGACGCTCGCGGCGGGGGAGGGACTCCCCGTGCCGCGGGTCCCGGCGGTACCCCTGCCCGCGTCGGTGACGCTCGGTGGGCTCCTGCTCTTCCCGGCGGGCCCGGGGCGTTCGGTCCTCGTGCGTGCCGTCGTCGTCGACCGTGCGCTCGCCGCCTTCCACGAGGCGGTGCACGAAGCGGTGCGCGGGACGGTGCCGGCCTCGGTCGTGTCGACGCTGCCGGGCCGGTGGTCGCCGCACGTCACCCTCGCGCGTCGCGTGCGGGACGAGGACCTGCCCGCGGCCGTCGCGGCGCTCCGGTCCGCGCAACTGCCCGAGGTCCTGGGGGTCGGCGGTGTCCGGCACTGGGACGGCGGGACGAAGACCGTCACACCCGTCGTCTGACCCCCTCGTCCTGCGTCGGTGGTCCGCAGGGGCCGGGAGGCGCGGGTCAGGTGCCGAGCACGCGCTCACCGAACGCGGATGCGAACGTCCGTTCCGGGTCCGCCCCCGACACGAGGTCGCGGAAGTCCGCCAGTCGCGGGTAGAGGTCGGCGACCGCCCCGGCGTCGAGGGAGCTCATCTTCCCCCAGTGGGGTCGCCCGTCGAAGGGGACGAGCAGGCCCTCCAGCTCCGGCAGCAGTGCGGCCACCTCGGCGGGGTGCTTCCGCCAGGTGAACGCGATGCAGAGGACGTCCTCACCCTGCGTCGGGCTGAGCCAGAAGGGGTCGGCGGCCATCGTCCGGAGCTCGCACACGTGCAGGTGCGGCTGGATCCGGGCGGCCATGCTCCGGACGGCGTCGAGTGCCGCGGCCGCGTGCCGGAGCGGGACGAAGTGTTCGCTCTGCACTTCCGACCCGTGGCTCGGGACGGACTCGATCGGGAAGTGCGGGAGCCGGTCCCACCAGGGGCCGACCGAGCCGTCGCGGGCGGTGTGGTGCCCGTCGCCCGGACTCCCGGGGAGCCTCGGCGCCCCGAAGAGCTCGTCGGGCACCTGGACGTCCTGGGCGTCGGCCGGGACGCGGGACTTCAGCAGGACCTCGCTGATCTCGTCGCCGAACACGGTGTACGAGCACACCGAGGTCGCGGCGGCGTGGACCTCGGCGACGTGCTCCGTGAAGGTGTCCCACGGGATCGGTCCGTAGGTGTCCTGCCGCATACGGTAGGTCGGTTCGACGTCGAGGGTGACCCGGGTGACGATGCCCAGCAACCCGAGGTGCAGGACGGCACCGTCGAAGGCCGGGTCGTCGCGGTCGATCGTGCGGACGCCGCCGTCGGGTCCGAGGAGCTCGAAGGACCGGACGGCGGTGCTCAGCGAACCGAGCGCGGTGCCGGAGCCGTGCGTGCCGGTGGCGATCGCGCCGCCGAGGGAGATGTGCGGGAGCGAGCCCATGTTCGCCAGGCCGAAGCCAGCCCGGTCGATCTCCGGGGCGACGATCCCGTACCGGGTGCCCGCGCCCATCGTCACGGTCCGCCGCTCGGGGTCCACGCTGAGGTCGGTCGGGATTCCCGTCAGGTCGAGCAGGATGCCGGGGGTGTCGGCCACGTCGTTGAACGAGTGGCGGGTCCCCAGGCCGTGCACCCGCGGCGATCGGGCGACGACCTCGGCGGCCTCGTCGATCGAGGCCGGCCGCACGACACGCTCGGCCGTGTAGGTGACCGTGCCGGACCAGTTCAGCTCGCTCGTCGTCGACCGCATGCGGCCCACGATGCCACGGGTCAGTGGACGGGCGGTGCCGGTGCACCCTCGGGGGTGTCCGGACGGCGGACGAGCGCGGCGGTCACGATGCCGAACAGCGAGATCACCGCGCCGACGAGGAACGCCGTCTTCACGCCCGACGCCGTGGCCTCGGCGAGCCCGGAAGCGCCACCGGCGGCGGCGTTCGTCGCTCCGATCGTGAGCAGTGTCACGAACAGGGCGGTGCCCGCAGCGCCGGCGAGCTGCTGCGCCGTGCCCAGGACCGCACTGCCGTGCGAGTAGAGCTTCGGCGGGAGACCGCCCAGGGCCGCCGTGAACAGCGGGGTGAAGGTCAGGGCGAGGCCGATGCTGAGGACGACGTGCGCGCCGAGCACGAACCACACGCTCGTGTGCGCGCCCACGGTCGCGAGTGCCCAGAGCACCGCGCTGACGATGATCGAACCCGGGACGAGGAGGACCCGGGGGCCGCGGCGGTCGTACACCCGACCGACGACGGGCGACAGCAGGCCCATGATGAGGCCGCCGGGGAGCAGCAGCAGTCCGACCTGCAGCACCTCGAGCCCGAGGACCCGCTCGAGGTAGATCGGCAGCAGGATCAGCGTGCCGAACATGGCCATGAAGCTCAGCCCCATCGCCACGATCGGGATGGTGAACCCACGCGTCCGGAAGGTCCGCAGGTCGAGCAGCGCGCTGTCGGTCCGCTGCAGCCGCGTCTGGCGGAACACGAAGAGCGCGAGGGCCACGACGCCGACGACGAGCGCCGCGACCGGGACGAGCGGACCCGTCGTGCCGGCCTCGCCGATGCTCGACAGCCCGTACACGACCCCGCCGAACGCGAACGCGGACAGGACGACCGAGAGCACGTCGATCGGCACCCGGCGCGGCGTCGAGACGTTCCGCACCTTGAGCATGCCGAGCACGAGCGCGGCGAGCGCGATCGGCAGGACGAACCCGAACAGCCAGCGCCACGAGAAGGCGTTGAGGATGAGCCCCGAGATGGTGGGACCGATCGCCGGCGCGACCGAGATCACGATCGAGATGTTCCCCATCACGCGACCGCGGTGCGCGGGCTCGACGAGGGTGAGCACGGTGGTCATGAGCAGCGGCATCATGATCGCCGTCCCGCTCGCCTGCACGATGCGACCGAGGAGCAGCATCGTGAAGCCCGGCGAGAGCACGGCGATGAGCGTGCCGGCGGAGAACAGGCTCATCGCCCAGACGAACACCGGCCGGGTGTTGAACCGCTGCAGCAGGAACCCGGTGATCGGGATGACGACCGCCATCGTGAGGAGGAAGCCGGTCGTCAGCCACTGGCCGGTCGCCGCGCTGATGCCGAGGTCGTCCATGAGCCGCGGCAGTGCGACGCCCATGATGGTCTCGTTCAGGATGACGACGAACGCGGAGACGAGCAGCAGCCCGATCACCAGTCGTGTCTCGCCGGGGGAGGGCTGCGCGACGCTGCCCGTGCGGGGTGCGGAATCGACGGCCTGGGACATGCGGGGCTCCTGGTGGATCGCGGACAGCGGATCGAGGTGGCGCGCGACGCGCAGACAGGCCAACTGCCTGAGTGGATTCGATTATTCCGCTTCCCACCGACATCGGCGGGGTGGGGTTCAGCGCAGGACGTCGAACCCGTCCGCATCGCCGCGCGGCGTCATCGTCTCCCAGGTGACGTCGGACACGGTGGCGGACGGCGGTCCGGTCCGGATCGCCTCGAGCAGCGCGTCGACCGCGGGAGCGGGCCCCTCCGCCTCGACCTCGACCGTGCCGTCGAACAGGTTCCGTGCGTGTCCGACCAGGCCCAGTTCGTCGGCCCTCCGTGCCGTCCAGTACCGGAACCCGACCCCCTGGACCGTCCCCGACACCACGGCGTGCGCCCTCGTCACCGTCGTCATGCGCCCACGGTAGGCGTGCGGGCCGGGCCGCGGGTTTCGCGCCCGTTTCGGTCTCGTGAGCATCGGTGATAGTGTCATCGCAACCCGAACACTTCGAGTCATGATGACACTATCTCCTGAGCCCCCCATCCGCGTCGCGGTCTCGACCGTGATCGTGGCGCTGCGCCCGCACCCCGACACGGGCGCCCCCGCGCTGTGGATGCCCCTGGTCCGCCGGGTGGCCGAGCCGTTCGAGGGCTCCTGGGCACTCCCCGGCGGGTGGGTGCGTCCGGACGAGGGGCTCGAGGACTCCGCCGCCGCGCGCCTCCGCGAGACGACCAACGTCCAACCGCGCTACCTCGAACAGCTCTACGCGTTCGGTGACGTCGACCGATCCCCGTCGCGCGTCGTCTCCATCGTGTACTGGGCACTCGTGCACCCGGACGAGGCGAGCTCGGTGCCCGAGGACTGGAACGTGCGCTGGTTCCTCGCCGACGAGCACCCGCCGCTCGCGTTCGACCACGACCGCATCGTCGAGTACGCGCTCTGGCGGCTCCGCAACAAGATGTCGTACTCCCGGATCGCGCAGGCGTTCCTGGGGGACCGGTTCACCCTCGCCGAACTCCGCGGGGTGTACGAGGCGGTGCTCGGGCGTGCGCTCGACCCCGCGAACTTCCGCCGCCAGGTCGAGAAGACCGACGCGATCCTGCCGACGGACGAGACCACGAGCGGCGGGCGGCACCGACCGGCCCGGCTGTACCGCTCGAACCCCGACCTCGCCTACGCGGACAACGGCCCGCTACAGCCGGGCAAGAAGCCGAAGAACCGATAGGAACCGCCGTGTCCATCGCCACCACCATCGAACGCATCTCCAACGGGCAGGCCGCGGGCAGCACCTGCACGCCCGACCTCGCCGCGCCCACCTGGGACTTCGACGCGATGCCCGGGTACGGTCCGGGCTCGTCGATGTCGGACGTCATCCCGACGTCGGCGCCGCGGCAGGGCGTGATCCCGGACGAGTACAAGCGCGCCCCGGTGGACGAACTGCACGAGCGCATCGAGCGCGCGAAGGCCACCCTCGGGAACCGCGTCGTGGTGCTCGGGCACTTCTACCAGCGCGACGAGGTCGTCCGGCACGCGGACTTCCTCGGTGACTCGTTCCAACTCGCGAACGCCGCCCTGACGAAGCCCGACGCCGAGGCGATCGTGTTCTGCGGCGTGCACTTCATGGCGGAGACCGCGGACATCCTCGCCCGCGACGACCAGCGCGTCATCCTGCCGAACCTCGCCGCGGGCTGCTCGATGGCCGACATGGCCGACATCGACAGCGTCGAGGCGGCGTGGGCCGAGCTGGAGCAGGTCTACGGCACCGAGCCGGACGCGGACGGCCGCGTACCCGTCATCCCCGTCACGTACATGAACTCCGCCGCCGACCTCAAGGCGTTCTGCGGGCGGCACGGTGGCATCGTGTGCACGTCGTCGAACGCGGCGACGGTCCTCGAGTGGGCGTTCGAGCGGGGGCAGCGCGTGCTCTTCTTCCCGGACCAGCACCTCGGTCGGAACACCGCGAAGGCGATGGGGATCAGCACCGACCTCATGCCGATGTGGAACCCGCGGAAGCCCCTCGGCGGCAACGACGTGCAGACACTGCAGGACGCCCGCGTCGTCCTCTGGCACGGATTCTGCTCGGTGCACCGCCGGTTCACCGTCGACCAGATCGAGCAGGCGAGGCGCGAGCACCCCGGCGTGCAGGTCATCGTGCACCCGGAGTGCCCCATGGCGGTCGTCGACGCTGCGGACGCCGCGGGCAGCACCGACCTCATCCGGAAGACCGTGGCCGCGGCCACCGAGTCGACCACCTTCGCGATCGGCACCGAGATCAACATGGTGAACCGTCTCGCCGCGGAGTACCCGCAGCACACGATCTTCTGCCTCGACCCCGTGGTGTGCCCGTGCTCCACCATGTACCGGATCCACCCCGGCTACCTCGCCTGGGTGCTCGAGGCCCTCGTCCGCGGCGAGGTCCTCAACGAGATCGTCGTGCCCGCCGACGTCCAGGCCGACGCCAGGGTCGCGCTCGAGCGCATGCTCGCGGCGAAGCCCCGCGGCTGAGGACAGACACCGTGCACGTCGTCATCGTCGGTTCGGGCATCGCCGGGCTGACCGCAGCGATCCGGGCGAGCAGCCGCCACGACGTCACCCTCGTGACGAAGGGCGCGCTCGCCGACGGTGCCACCTCGGCAGCGCAGGGCGGGGTGGCCGTCGCGCTCGGCGCCGACGACTCCGCAGCGCTCCACCAGGCGGACACGCACCGCGCGGCCGCCGGCAGCGCGGACGCACGCGCCGTCGACGTGCTCTGCACCGACGGGCCGGCCAGGGTCCGGGACCTCCTGGACCTCGGCGTCCCCTTCGACCGGACCAGCGACCCCGCGAGCATCGACCGGTACGGCGACGACCTGGCCCGCGGACGCGAGGCGGCCCACGGGCGGTGGCGCGTCGTGCACGCGGACGGCGACGCCACCGGCTCGGCGATCGAGCGCACCCTGATCCGGGCGCTGCACCGCCGGCACGTCACGATCCTGGAGCGCACCTGTCTCGCCGACCTCGTGGTCCGGGACGGCGCGGTCGTCGGCGTGGACGTCCTCGACCTGTTCGGCGAGCCGCGGCGCCTCGACGCCGACGCCGTCGTGCTCGCCGCCGGCGGCGCCGGTCACCTCTACCGTGAGACGACCAACCCGCTGGTCGCGACCGGGGACGGGCAGGCCGCCGCCTGGCGTGCCGGCGCGGTGCTGGCCGACCTCGAGTTCGTGCAGTTCCACCCCACCCGCCTCGCCGTCCCGGGCGGCGCTCTCGTCTCCGAAGCCGTGCGCGGTGAGGGCGCGGTCCTCCGCGACGCTCGCGGGCGCCGGTTCATGACCGCCGTCCACCCCGACGCCGAGCTCGCCCCACGTGACGTCGTCGCACGGGGGATCGCCGCGGCCGCCCGCGACCAGGGCGGCGAGCCCGTCGTCCTCGACGCCACCGGGCTCGACCCCGCATTCCTCGTCCGCCGGTTCCCCGGGCTCACCCGCGCCACGCGGGCCGCCGGCTTCGACTGGACCCGCGAGGCCGTCCCCGTCGCCCCGGCCGCGCACTACGCGATGGGCGGCGTCGCGACCGACGCCGAGGGACGCACGAGCGTGCCGGGTCTCCTCGCGGTCGGCGAGGTCGCGTGCACCGGCGTGCACGGCGCCAACCGACTCGCGTCGAACTCGCTCCTCGAAGGACTCGTCTTCGCCGTCCGCGCCGCGGACGCACTCGACGCGCCGCGACCGGGCACGCTCCGGCTGCGCGGCGACGCGGGTCTCCACCCCACCGAGGTGCCCGACACGGCCGACGCGGGTCGCGCCTCCCGTCCGACCCTGCCTGGAGGCGCGGCCCGACCCACCGACGCGGCCGACCTCCGCCAGGTGGTCCAGACCGTCATGACCGACGGCGTCGGGCTGCTCCGTGACGCAGTCGGACTCGCGCACGCACGGGCGGTCCTCGCCGGACTCGCCGCCCCCGACCCGGTCACCGTGCGCGACCACGAGGACCGCGCGCTGCTCGACCTGGCGCGGATCACGGCGCTCGCCGCCGAGACCCGCACCGAGTCCCGCGGCGCACACGCCCGCACCGACCACCCCGGAACCGACCCCGACGCACCCGCGTCGTACGCGTGGGTGGCCCGGCACGTCACCGTCCCGCAGGAGGTACCCGCATGACCACCGATCCCGGCACCATCCCGGCGCACGCTCTCCGCCGCGTCATCGAGACCGCGCTCGAGGAGGACGCGCCCTGGGGCGACGTCACCAGTGAGACGCTCATCCCGGCCGACGCGACCGCGACCGCCACGCTCGCCGCACGCGAGGACGGGGTCCTGAGCGGTGGTGGCGTGTTCGTCGCCGTGATGCACGCGGTCGACCCGGCGATCGACGCCGTGCTGCACGCGGAGGACGGTGCTCCCTTCGTCGCCGGGGACGTCCTCGCCACGGTGACCGGCCCCGCCCGCGCCGTGCTGCGCGCCGAGCGGGTCGCGCTCAACCTCGTGCAGCGGATGTCCGGGATCGCGACCGTGACCGCCGCGTACGTCGCAGCCGTCTCGGTCACCCGTGCGCGCATCGCCGACACCCGGAAGACGACACCGGGGCTGCGCGCGATCGAGCGGTACGCGGTGCGCTGCGGCGGCGGCCACAACCACCGGAACTCCCTGTCCGACGCGGTGCTCGCGAAGGACAACCACCTGGCCGTGCTCCTCGCCGCGGGCGTCGGGATCGGGGACGCCGTCCGGGCCGCTCGCGAGCGGCTCGGGCACACCGTGCACCTCGAGGTCGAGGTGGACCGCCTCGACCAGGTCGAACCCGTCGTGGCCGCCGGCGTGGACACGATCATGCTCGACAACTTCACGCCCGACATGCTCGTCGAGGGGGTCGCGCTCGTCGCCGGGCGCGCCCTCGTCGAGGCCTCCGGCGGGGTCTCCCTGGACACCGTCGCCGCGATCGCGGCCACCGGGGTCGACGTGGTCTCGGTCGGCGCACTGACGCACTCGGCCCGCGCGCTCGACCTCGGGCTCGACATCGACGTCGCGGTCTGACCGGACGACCCCGCCGTGTTCTACCTGGACCGGGCCGCCACCACGCCCGTCCGGCGTGAGGTGCTCGAAGCGATGTGGCCGTACCTGACCGGCACGTTCGGCAATCCCTCGTCCACGCACGCGGTCGGTGACGCGGCCGCCCGGGGGCTCGCCGACGCCCGGGCCACGGTGGCCGCGGTGCTCGGTTGCCGCCCGGCCGAGGTGGTCTTCACAACCGGCGGCACCGAGGGTGCGAACACCGCCGTGAAGGGCATCGCGCTCGCCGACCCCCGCGGGCGCCACGTCGTCACGAGCGCGATCGAGCACGAGGCCGTCCTCGAGAGCTGCCGGTACCTGGAACGGTTCCACGGGTTCGACGTGACGGTGCTGCCGGTCGACGCGGACGGGGTCGTGCACCCGGAGGTCCTCGCGGCGGCCCTCCGGCCCGACACCACCCTCGTGTCCATCGCGCACGCCGACAACGAGATCGGCACCGTGCAGGACGTGCCCGCACTCGCCGCGACCGCGCACGCCGTCGGGGCCCGCTTCCACACCGACGCCGTGCAGTCGGCGCCCTGGCTGCCCGTCGGCCTCGACGTGCTCGGGGTCGACGCGGTGTCGATGTCCGGGCACAAGCTGGGCGCCCCCAAGGGGACGGGCGTGCTCGCGGTGCGGTCCGGGGTGCCGCTCGAACCGCTCCTGCACGGCGGCGGCCAGGAGCGGGGGAGACGGTCCGGCACCGAGGACGTCGCCGGAGCCGTGGCCGTGGCGACGGCGCTCACCCTGACCACCGGGTCCCGCGAGCGTTCGTCGGCGACGGCGTCGGCGACCCGTGACGGCGTGCTCGACGGGGTGCTGGGCGCGGTGCCCGGCGCGTTCGTCACCGGGTCGCGGACGTCGCGGCTGCCGGGACATGCGTCGTTCTGCTTCCCGGGGGTGAACGGGGAGACCGTCCTGCTCGAGCTCGAGGAGCGCGACGTCGTGTCCTCGTCGGGGAGCGCCTGCGCGGCCGGCAGCACGGAGGCCTCCCACGTGCTCACCGCCCTCGGGCTCGACGAGGACGTGGCGCGGACGGCGCTCCGCCTGACCTTCGACGCCGGCCTGGGCGACGAGGACGTCCCCCTGGTCGTCCGTGCGGTCGCCGAGGCGGTCGCCACCGTCCGGGGACTCGGCTGACCCTGCCCAGGGTGTACTAGACGTTCTACTCCATGAGTGGGGTCGTGTCCCCCCTTCTGCGGACAGCCGATCTGGTCCACCATGGAGTCATGGCAAACGCGATGACGACTCGGGTCCGGCAGGAGGACCGCTTCCGGGCGGTCCAGCTCCTCCCCGCACCCGCGACGGTCCTCGCGCTCGTCCTGGCCGCGCAGCACGACCTCGGCACCGCCCCGCTCGGGCTCATCGCCGTCGTCGGAGCACTGGCGACCATCGGGAGCGCCCTGCTCCCCATGGTCCGACCCGCGGCGGCCCGACGGTCGATGCCCGCACCGACCGAGACAGACCGGTACCGAGAGGACACCGAACACCCTTGAGGACCAGCACCGTCGGGTCCGTCCCCTGCGGACCCACGGTGCGCCGAGCCGGACGCTGCCCCTGATCTGCGTCCGGCGCGGGGCACGACACCCCCTGATCGTCGTGTCCCGCAGCACCTGCGACCCGTCGTGGGCGCGGGCGTCGCACCACCCCTGCGCGACGCCCGACCCCCCGCTGCCCACGACGGGTCCCGGTGCTGTGCGTCGCGGTACGGTGCCGTCGTGCCCTCCTACCGTGTGACCCTCGCCGTCGGGACGCTCGCCCCCGGTGCCGCGCCCGGTGCCGTCCTGCCCGAGGCCGCCCGGCTCGTCGCGGAGCTCACCGTCGTCGAGGCGCGTGACGTCCGGCTGCTCGGCGGTCAGCCGTGCGCCGTCGTCCGGTTCGAGGCGCCCGAGGACGACGTGGCGCTCGCGGTCGCCGACCACGCCGTGGACGGGATGGCCGCCACGGCCGAGATCCGGTCCGCCGTGGTCACCCGGCGAGACGGCGCTCGCTGGACCCCCGTCCGCTGACCGGCCACACGTACTCGAGGTCGTCCGGGACGTCGGGGAACAGCGGCCGGTAGTGCTCCGGCGCCTTCTGCACGAGCTTCGACCGGTGGGAACGGTGCAGTGCGGGGTCGTCGTTCCAGGCCGGCAGCGGGAAGTCACCGCGCTCGTACGCCTCGAGGTCCTCCGGCACCAGCGCCAGGTCGGCGAGCGTCTTCTCCAGACACGTGTCGGCGTGTCCACGCTCCGACCAGACGCGGCACGTGGCGTCCTGGTACGCCATCAGGGCCGGTCGGTGGCCGCGCCACATCGCCACGACGGGGTGGTGCTGCCAGCCGTAGTCCGGCAGGGTCAGTGCCCGCATCACCTGCAGTGTCTCGACGCGCTGCTTGCCGAGTCGCCGGTCGTCGAGCACCTCCGCCGATGCGCGGAAGTCCGGGTACGGCAGGAACGTCTGCATGGCGGGCACGGTACGCGGCAGCGCTGGAACCCGACACATGTCGTCACAACCGTGCCGCCCGGCGGACGGACGTGTGAGCATCGAGCGCATGAGCGGAGAACTCGTCGTCGGCGTCAGTGGCAGCCCCTCGGACCCCTCGCGCACGAGCACCCTGGTGGCGGCGACCGTGGCGCGCCTCGGCCAGGAGCTCGAGGGTTCGCGGACGGAGACCGTCGAGATCGGCCCGCTGCTCGCCGACCTCGGAGCCGCTCCCTCCCGGGACGCGATGTCCGACCGCACCCGTGCAGCACTCGAGACCGTCGAGGCCGCGGACGTCCTGGTCGTCGGCAGCCCGGCGTTCCGCGCGGCCTACTCCGGGGCGTTCAAGCTCTTCTTCGACTGGGTCGGGCAGTACGATCTCGTCGACACCCCGGTGCTCCTGACCGCCACGGGCGGGAGCGACCGGCACGCACTGCTCGTCGAGCACCAGATGCGTCCGCTGTTCGGGTTCTTCCAGTCGACGACGCTGCCCATCGGGGTCTTCGGCAACGAGCGGGACTTCACCAAGCGTGACGGCGGGTACGACATCGACAGCGTGGACCTGGAGCTGCGCATCGACCAGGCGGTGACCCGGGCGCTCCCGCTCATCCGCGGAGGGTTCGCGACGGCCGGAGCCGATGTGCGCCGCCCCGCCGACTTCTGAGCCGCGGGCGCGCTGCCTCGCGGGCTCGCTGTCGCGCTCGTTCTGGTCGCACAACACGCCGTCGGCGGCCGTTCTGGTCGCAGGACATGCCGCCGCGGCCGAACCCGAGCGGCACGTCGTGCGACGAGAACGCCCCAGCCACAGCCCCCGCCGCCCGCGAAGGCCCGGCGCTCAGCCCAGCAGCGACGCGACGTGTGCGACCGCCAACCGGTACCCGTCCGGCCCCGCACCGGCGATGACCGCCGTCGCCGCGGTCGCGACGTGGTCGACGTGCCGGAACGGCTCGCGCTTCCACGTGTTCGAGATGTGCACCTCCACCACGGGCACGGACAACGCCTCGACCGCGTCGTGCAGCGCCACCGACGTGTGCGCGTACGCCGCCGGGTTGATGACCACGCCGACGAAGTCGTCGAGGGCCTCGTGCAGCCACTCGACCAGCTCACCCTCGCGGTTGGTCTGCCGGAAGTCCGCCTCGAGCCCGTGCACCGCCGCCTCGGTGTGCACGATCGCCTCGATCTCGGCGAGTGTGACCGATCCGTACTGGGCGGGGTCGCGTCGTCCGAGGATGTCGAGGTTCGGGCCGTTGAGGACGAGGATGCGCGGCTGGTCGGTCATGTCGTGAGCCTACCGGCGGCGTTTTCGTCGTCCCCCGTCCCGCTGACACATGCACCGGCTATGTGAACGGTCACAATAGGCCACCGTGCCGATCGGCGCAAAAGTTACAGAACGGTACTGGTGGGGTAGTGTCCCCCGTTGGGCTGGCGCAGGACCCGCCCGTGTGCAACACATCGACGTGGAGTTTGAATGGTTCTCGCTGCAGCGAACAACGGGATCCGGCTCGACTTGGGCTGGGTCGACTACCTGATGATCATCGTGTACTTCGCGGTCGTCATCGGGATCGGGTTCACGGCTCGGCGGCAGGTCCGCACGAGTATGGACTTCTTCCTCTCGGGCAGGTCGATGCCCGCGTGGATCACGGGCCTGGCGTTCGTGTCCGCGAACCTGGGCGCGACCGAGATCCTCGGCATGGCCGCCAACGGTGCCCAGATCGGCATGGCGACCCTGCACTACTACCTGGTCGGCGCGGTGCCGGCGATGGTGTTCCTCGGTCTCGTGATGATGCCCTTCTACTACGGCTCGAAGGTGCGCTCGGTCCCCGAGTTCATGCTCCGCCGGTTCGGCAAGGCGCCGCACCTGGTGAACTCGATCGCGTTCGCGGTGTCGAACGTGCTCATCGCCGGCATCAACCTCTACGCCATGGCGATCGTCATCGAGGCGATGCTCGGCTGGCCCGAGTGGCTCGCGATCATCGTCTCCGCCGGTTTCGTGCTCGTCTACATCACGCTGGGCGGCTTGAGCAGCGCGATCTACAACGAGGTCATGCAGTTCTTCGTCATCATCGCCGGCCTCATCCCGCTGACGATCGTCGGTCTGCACCGCGTCGGCGGCTGGGACGGCCTCACTACGGCCATCACGAAGACGCAGGGCGTGCAGCATCTGCAGGCGTGGGCCGGCACCGGCTTCGGCGACGTGACGAACCCGATCGGGGCGAACTGGCTCGCGATCGTGCTCGGCCTCGGCTTCGTCCTCGGCTTCGGGTACTGGACGACCAACTTCACCGAGGTCCAGCGTGCGTTCTCGGCGAAGAACATGTCCGCCGCCCGCCGGACCCCGCTCATCGCCGCGATCCCGAAGCTCTTCATCCCCGCGATCGTCGTCATCCCCGGTCTCATCGCGGCAGCCGTCGTCGGCAACCAGTTCGCCTCCGGCGCGCTCGACTACAACGACGCGATCCCGAAGCTCATCCAGATGTACCTGCCGACCGGTGTGCTCGGCGTCGCGGTCACCGGCCTCCTCGCGTCGTTCATGGCGGGTATGGCGGCGAACGTCTCGTCGTTCAACACGGTGTTCACGTACGACATCTGGCAGCGCTACATCAAGCCGAACATGCCCGACGTGCACTACCTCAAGACGGGCCGTTGGGTGACCGTCGTCGGCGTGCTCATCGGCATCGCCACGGCGTTCATCGCCGCGCAGGCGTCGAACATCATGACCTACATGCAGACGCTGTTCTCGTTCTTCAACGCGCCGCTGTTCGCCGTGTTCATCCTCGGTCTGCTGTGGAAGCGGATGACCACGCAGGGCGCGCTCTGGGGCTACATCCTCGGCATCGTGACGCCGACGATCACCTGGATCGCCTACCTCGTCAACCCGAAGCTCTTCGCGACCGGGACCGCCGAGACGCTCTACGGCGCGATCATCTCGTTCGTGACGGTCCTCGTCGTCGGCTTCGTCGTGTCGATGTTCACGAAGCCGAAGGCCGAGAAGGAGCTCGGCGGTCTGGTCTACGGCGTCGGCAAGATCGACCTGCACGGCGACTCCGTCGCGACCGACACCGCCTGGTACCGCTCCCCGGCGCTCCTCGGCACCGTCGCACTCGTGCTGTGCGTCGTCCTCTACCTCCCGTTCCTCTGATCGAGCACCTGAAGGAGATCAACCATGAGTGACACCAACACCCCGGGCTCGATGACGGAGGAGCAGAAGGCCGCGCTCGTCCGCTCCACCCGTCGACTCGACCTGCGTCGCATCCTCGGCGGCCTGTTCGTCGTCTACGGCGTGATCACGGGCATCGTCGGCATCGTGCACTGGAAGACCGACCCCGAGAAGACCGGCGGCATCCACATCAACCTGTGGGTCGGACTGTCGATGCTCGTCGGCGGGCTGCTGTTCTTCCTCTGGGACCGCCTGAACCCCGTCCCGGCCGAGGACATCATCGGCCAGGCCGAAGCGGAGGAACACCAGAAGGCCGCCGGCGAGGGCCGCGAGCTCGCCTGATCCGCAAGCCCCGGACGGGAGGCGCGGTGCCGGTCGGCACCGCGCCTCCCGTCGTTCCCGAGAAGGTTGACGCCGCCCGACACCCGTCCTAGTATTGATATGTCGATCGGGTGCTCTCGTTCGAAAGTGATCCCCGGAACACCTGCAGCCAGCGCGGGGCCCGGGGATTTGCGCTGTGCGGCCCCGAGGTCGGTTTCACCTCACCACGATCTCTGATGATCGAGGATGATCGACCAGGACCCCGGCGCTGTGAGCACCGCACGCGATGTCCGCGAGAGCGAGGAGCGGCTCGTGCTCTCCTCGGAGGTGCTGATGGCGAAGGGTCATGCCGAGGCCGTACCCTCGGAACGAGTCGAGCAACCGGCGGTCTCCACGGTCGGCGTGCGGCCCGCGCGACTCGAACACGAGCCGGTGGACGCCGCGCGCATCCAGTTCGTGGACGAGACGCTCGAGACAGCGCCGCCGCCGCCGTTCGGGCCGTGCCGGCATGCCGTCGTACCTGATGACCAGGATCTCGACCGCGTGGCGAAGGAGATCGAGCCAGGAAACCCGCTGGGTCGGCAACGCCTCGTACCAGTGGAGCTTGCGCATACGCGTCGGGCGCAGCTGCTCCACCGCATCTCGCGTGTCCGGCTCGTCGTCGCTCGAGACGAGCACTGCGGCGATCACGTACGCGGTGTGGTCCAGGCCGCCGCCCGGCTCCGACTCGTCCACGTACGCGCGCTGCATCCGGGTAGAATATTGTGTATCATCCTGTTCCGGGATGGAACGGTTGCGCTCCCGGCCCACGCGCGCCAGGTTGAGCACGACGAAAGGAACCGCCATGGACACGATGGTCTTCATCAACCTGCCCGTCACCGACCTCGACCGCTCGAAGTCGTTCTACGAGGCCCTCGGCTACTCGGTGAACGAGGCCTTCACCGACGACACCGCGGCGTGCATCGTGATCAGCCCGACCATCTACCTCATGGTCCTCACACACGCGAAGTTCGCCGAGTTCACCGACAAGACCATCGCGGACACGGGGGCGATCGAGGTGATCAACTCCCTCAGCGCACCGTCGAAGGACGACGTCCACCGCATCGTGGACGCAGCGGTCGCCGCGGGTGGCGCCGAGGACCGGCCGGAGACGGACCTCGGGTTCATGTTCCAGCGGTCCTTCACCGACCCGGACGGCCACCGCTGGGAGTACGTGTGGATGGACCCGCAGGCGGCACAGGACGGCCCGCCCGCGGCGTGAGCCGATCCCGGGCCGTGACGCCGGTGGCGGCCCTGTCGGCGGCCCACGACAGGATGGGCGCATGAGCACCGACCCCGTCACTGCGCCCACACCGGACCTCGTGATCGGAGCGGACGGTCTCGCCCGTCCCGTCTGGGCCTCGTCGGACGAGCTGCTCCGCGACTACTACGACACCGAGTGGGGCATGCCCGTGCGTGACGAGCGGGGCGTGTTCGAACGGCTCTCGCTCGAGGCGTTCCAGTCGGGGTTGTCCTGGCGCACCATCCTCGCCAAGCGGCCCGCCTTCCGCTCGGCCTTCGCGGACTTCGACCCGGACGAGGTCGCCGCGTTCGGCGAGGACGACGTCGCGCGGCTCATGGCGGACGCCGGGATCGTCCGGAACCGCGCGAAGATCCTGGCGACGATCACGAACGCGAACGCGACGATCGCGCTGCGCTCCGACGGCGGCCTCGCGGACTTCGTGTGGTCATTCAGCCCCACGGTGACGCCCGAGCCGCACTCCTCCGCGGACGTCCCGACGAAGTCCGACGAGTCCGTCGCGCTCTCGAAGGCGTTGCGGAAGCGCGGCTTCGCCTTCGTCGGACCCACCACGATGTACGCGCTGATGGAAGCGCTCGGCATCGTCGACACGCACCTCGTCGGCAGTCATCGTCGGGGGACCTCCGGCGTCTGGGACCGACCCACGTCAGCGGCGCAGGGCTAGGGTCGCGGCATGGACTCCGAGAACCCGCGCGTGCGCGCCGTCCACCCGGTCGACGCCCAGGTCGTCGAGGTGCCGGTCGACGTCGCGGTCCCGGCGCCCGAGGCGTCCGACGACCTCGATGCCGCGTCGCCCGAGCACGACCCGGACGAGGTCCGGATCTCCTTCCTGCTGTTCCCGCACCTCACCCAGCTCGACCTCACCGGTCCGGCACAGGTGCTCAGCCGTGTGCCGGGCGCGCACGTGGAGTACGTCGCCGCGACGCTCGACCCGGTGCCGAGCGACTGCGGTCTCGCGCTCGTGCCGACGACCACCATCGCCGAGGCCGGCCCGGCGGACGTGCTCGTCGTCCCGGGTGGTGACGGTGCGTTCGACGCCATGCTCGATGTCGCGGTCATCGACTTCGTCCGACGCGAAGCCGGACGGGCGACCTGGGTGACCTCGGTCTGCACCGGCGCGTTCGTGCTCGGCGCCGCCGGACTCCTCGCCGGCAAGCGGGCGACGACGCACTGGGCGTCGAAGCCGTTGCTCGCCGCGTTCGGTGCGCAACCCGTGGAGGACCGGGTGGTCGACGACGGCGCCGTGGTGACCGCCGCCGGGATCAGCGCAGGCATCGACATGGCGCTGTGGCTCGCGGCGGAACTCGCCGGTCAGCCCGCGGCCGAGGCGATCCAGTTGCAGATCGAGTACGACCCGCAACCCCCGTTCGACGGCGGATCGGCCGCGCGTGCCGACACCCGCGTGGTGGCCGAAGCCCGTGCGGCGGCCGAAGCGGCCCGGGGCGAGAAGGTCGCACGAGCCGCGGCGGCCGTCATCCGCTGAGCGGGTCCGACGTCAGCGGTTGCCCTTCGAACCGCGCTTCGGCTTGCCCTTCATGCCCCGCTGCACCCGGCCGCGTCCGGCCTTGCCCCCGCCGGTGCCGCCGCCCGTGCCCTTCGTGGCGGCCTGCTTGGCCGCGGACCGCGCGTTGGAGGCGGTGGCCTTGCCACCACGGGACCCACGCGCGGCCGGGGCGTCGGCCGGATCCGCGCCTCCAGGCTGGTCGGCGGTTCCTCGTGAGCTGTTCGCGGTCCGCCCGCGCACCACGCCGATGAACTCGTCCGTCGTGTCGGACGCGTCCTCACTCCGCCAGGCGAGCACGATGCGTGTGCCGGGCGCGCCCACGAGCGGACGAGCGACGAGGTCCTTGCGACTCGCGGCACGGAAGAGGGACTGGGGGAGGACCACCACGCCGACGTTCGCCTCGACGAGGTCGAGCGCTCCGTCGACGTCCGCGGGCACGGGGCCGGCGTCGACCACGTGCACGTCGGTCTCGCCGAGGTCGACCTCGGACGACTCCGCCAGCGGTGAGTCCTTCGGCATCGCGACCACCGTGGTCTCGGTCCAGAGCGGGATCGCGTTGTGCGCGTCCGAGACGGGGACCCGAGCGAAGACCATGTCGGCCTCACCCGCGAGCGCGTCGTCGACCTCGTCCGCGCCGATCGGTCGGAGCCGCAGCTCGACGGAGGGGAAGCGTTCCCGCCAGACACGGGCCCACTTCGCCGGGGACACCCCGGGCACGAAGGCGATGGTGAGGGCCGCGGTCATGCAACCGAGCATAGGGGCCGTACCCTTGTCTCCATGGCGCAGGAACAGACCATGAAGCCCGAGACGGCCGCGAAGAAGCTCGGCATCCTGCTGGCGGCCGCCCCGGAGTCCTTCCGCGACGCGCCGATCAGCCGGACCGCGTTCGACGAACTCCGCACGCAGCCGCCGGCGTGGCTCGAGGTCCTCCGTCGCGACGGCCCGCACCCGCGACCGGTCGTCGCGCAGAAGCTCGGCGTGTCCATCTCCGGGCTGACCCGCGCGGGCGTCGACGAGCCGCTGACGACCGCCGAGATCAAGAGCCTGCTCGAGCAGAAGCCGGAGTGGCTCGTCCGCGAACGTGCGACCCAGGCCGCCGTGCACGCCGAGAACGCCCGCGTGAAGCAGGAGCGCGCCGCGAAGGCCGCCGCCCGCGCCGAGGACTGACCGACCCGCACCACCCGAACGCTCCCGCCCGAGGACCCGCCGTGCACGAGACCGTCGCCGACGCCATGCTCGTCGTGCCGCAGTTCGCCTCGGTGTGCTGCATCGTCGGCGATCGGTACCGGCCGCGTCCGGGGGTGATCGTCCCCGCCGCCGTGATGCTCGTCGCGATGGTCCTGCCGGTCGTGCACGCCGGGGCGGTGTGGACGCTCCTCGCGGCGACGCTGCTGCTCCTCCTCGCGCCGCTGCCGGTGATGCGGCGGCGTCGCGCGGACGGCCGTCGTGCCGAACCCATGGACGTGCACCGCGCGCTGTCCGCGGTCGTGATGGCCGGGATGCTCCTGATGGGGCACGCCACCGGGCTCGCCGACGGCCACGCCGGGCACGGCATCGCCCTCACCGCGGTGCTCGGCGCCGGAGTGATCGGGTACTGCGCGTTCAGCGGGTGGCTGCTCCGGTACGAGTGGGCGCGGGAGGACCGGCGTGCGGTACGGAGCGGCGAGGTCTTCGCGATGACGGTCGCCGTCGTCGGGATGACGCTCGCGATGTAGGAGGGCCCTCCCGCACAGCACCGTCGTGTCGCGGTAGCGTCGAGCCGTGTCCGAACGTCCCGCCCGTCGCCCCGACCCCGCTCCGCGCCTCGACGAGGTCGACGAGCGGATCCTCTGGACCCTCGCCGCGGACGCCCGGATCCCGAACAACCGGCTGGCCGCGGCGGTAGGGATCGCCCCGTCGACCTGTCTGACGCGCGTCCGTGCACTCGAGGACGCCGGGGTGATCCGCGGCTACCGCGCCGACGTGGACATCGCGCGCCTCGGGTTCGCGATCGAGGCGATGGTCTCGGTGCGGGTGCACGCCGCCGCCCGGCACGAGCTCCGGGAGTTCGCGAAACGCCTGCTCCGGGTGCCCGTCGTGCAGGACGTGTCGTTCCTGGCGGGGGACAAGGACTTCCTCGTGCACATCGCGTGCACCTCCACCGAGCAACTCCGGGACTTCGTCGCGGACGAGCTCAGCGGTGACCCCTCGGTCGCCACGACGCAGACGAACATCGTGTTCGAACGGCTGGTCGCGGAGCGAGGACACCAGGCGCGGTCGTTCGACGAGCTCCGGCGCTGGCGCGCCTGACCCGCCGCCCCCGGGCGAGGCGCGTCAGCGCGTCCGGACCATGGGGAGGTGCGGGATGCCGTCCTCCACGAAGTCCGTGCCCGAACGGACGAACCCGAACCGGGCGTACCACTGCTCGAGGTGTGCCTGGGCATCGATCGCGATGCGGGGCGACCTGGCCTCGGTGATCGCGGCCTCCATGAGCTGCGACGACAGACCCTGCCCGCGAGCGGCCTTCGCGGTGGCGACGCGGCCGATCCGCTCGGTGCCGTCCTCCTCGCGGAGGAGCCGGAGCGTGGCGTCGACCGAGCCCTGCCCCGCCCAGAACTGGAGCGTCCCGGGCTCGAGGTCGCGGCCGTCGATGTCGGGGTAGGCAGCCTGTTGCTCGACGACGAAGACGTCCTGTCGGAGTCGCAGGATCTCGTGCAGCGTCACGATGTCCAGGTTGCGAGTCGGAGCGTTGAAGATCGAAACCAAGACCGGCCTTTCCTGACGATTTTTCCCGAAACCTGGTGCGTTCCGGACGGGAGCGGCGTACATTGCCGGTCAACCACTCTACGTGCGCAGCCGAGACCAGGAGGTGAGCGCATGGATCAGGCGTTGCGCGCACCCTGGCGCGCGATGATCCGGTACGCCCTGTTCGGCGTCGGCATCGCCGCGGCACTCGTGCTGCTCTCCCTCGTGCTCGGCTCGCGGCCTGCCTCCGCGGCGACCCTCACGACGTCCACGCAGACCCAGCAGCAGACGCCTCCCGGCGGCCTCGTTCGCGGGGTCGGTGACGCCGTCCAGGGGGTCACCGGAGGTGTCGGACACGTCGTCGAGAGCGCCGTCGCGCCCGTCCGGAAGGTCGTCGCGCCGCCTGCTCCGTCCGCGCCGGTCGTGGCGAGCCCCAAGCCCGCGGCACCCGCTCCGGTGGCGTCCGCGCCGGCTCCGAAGCCCGCCGCACCGGCCCCGTCCGCCCCGACGCACGCCGTCCCGTCGTCGCCGTCGAGCACCGCTCCGGCGACGCCGGCACACGCCGCCGGAACCACCGCGACCGCTCCCGTTCCCACGCCCGCCGCCCCCGCGGCGCAGGCCGGGACGGCGGCGGCGAGCAGCGCCTCCAGGCCCGTCGCCGACACGCTGGCAAGCGCCGTCCGGCCCGTGACCTCGACCGTCCAGTCGCTCACCGCAGCGCGTCCCGTGACCACCGTCGTGCACTCGCTCGACCAGGCGGTCGGCGGTGTGCCGCTGGTCGGGAGCCTGCTCGGTGACGACACGCTCGGCACGGTGACCGGACCGGTCACGGGACTGGTGGACGACACGCTCGGAACCGTCGGCACGACGGTCGGCTCGGTGCCCGGCGTGATCACGGACGTCCCGCCGGTGGTCGGCGGCACGCTGCCGGGAGGCGCGGGTGGCGTCGTGGACGTCCCCACCGGCCCGGTGCTCGGCACGTCCGACGTGCGTGGCGGCTCGGCCCGTCTGCCGGGCTCTGCCTCCGACACGGCGGTCCCGACGATCGTGAGCGCCGACCAGGCCGCCGCGGGTCAGGCCCCCGCAGCCCGGGGCGTCGCGCACGACGTGTCCTCGGACGCGGTCGTCGGCGCGACCGACGTCCTGCGCCCCTCGGCCGTCACGGTCGACGGGCGAGCGCTGCTCGTCCCGGCGGGCCAGGGCGGGAACCAGCACACGCCGCTGGACGGCCCCGGAGCCGGTGTCCTCGGCGGCAGCGCCGCGGGGGCCTCGGGCCCGGCCGCAGCGGTCGGCATCGTCGGCTCCGACGACGCCCGGATCTCCCTCGCCGCGGGGTCACGCGGCACCCTCTCCGACGACGCCGTTCCCGCGTCGCTCGTCGGCGAGCACGACGTCGCCCCTGATTGAGATCGGTGCGCCTGTCCGGCACGGCAGGCACGCACCAGTCGACCGCGACCGCGGTCGGTCACACATCTCGATCAGGAGCAACGACCATGAACAAGTACGTCTCGAGAGGGTTGTGGTTCACCCTCTTCGTCGGCGGCCTGACGCTCGGGGGCGCAGCTGCGGCGAACGCGGCGACCACCTCCGGAGCGGACGGGATCGCCTCGGGCACCCAAGCGGCGCCGTCCGTCTCGGCCCCGGTGTCGGCGACCGGCAACGCACTCGGCGTCATCGGCGACGCGGTGTCGTCCGCGACGACGGCGGCGCAACCGGCGTCCACGTCCGCCACGGCTCCGGCCGCAGCACCGACCACGTCGGGCTCCGACGGCACTGCCTCGGGCACGCAGGTCGCGCCGGACGTCACGGCTCCGGTGCAGGTCGCGGGCAACGCGATCGCCGTCGCCGGTGACGCCGCCGCGTCGGCTGCACCCGCCGCCGCTCCAGCGCCCGCCGCCACGGCTCCGGCCGCCGCGCCGACGACCTCCGGGTCGGACGGGGTGGCATCGGGCTCGCAGGTCGTCGGTGACGTCACCGCTCCGGTGACGGCGTCGGGCAACGCGGTCGCCGTCGGTGGCGACGCAGCCGCGGCTCCGGCCACCTCGTCGGCATCGACGTCGACCCCGACCGCCACCTCCGCAGCAGCTGCTCCGAGCACCTCCGGTTCGGACGGCACGGCCTCCGGCACGCAGGTCGCCCCGGTCGTGTCCGTTCCGGTCACGGTGTCGGGCAACGGCATCGGCGTCCTCGGCGACGGCAACACCTCGGGTGCGTCCGCAGCTGCGCCGGCGTCGACGGGATCGGCCTCGGCGGCACCGGCGAGCTCGTCCGGGAGCGATGGTCTGCTGTCGGGCACGCAGGTCCTCGGCGCGGTGTCCGTGCCGGTGACGGTGTCGGGCAACGGCATCGCCCTGCTCGGCGACGGCACCTCGACCGGTACGACGGCTCCG
>NZ_JBQEPN010000014.1:107867-116941 GCF_052045775.1 Curtobacterium sp. 22159 | reverse complement strand
ACGTCAAGTACACGCTGCCGAACGGTCAGACCGTCGAGCAGGATCGCCACTTCTTCATCAAGCGTGAGGCGTCGACGGACCTTCCGTTCGCGGCCACGACCCCTGCCGAGGGCTCGACGGTGACGCTGTCGAACTTCCGCCCCAGCGACCGCAACGGTGAGACCACCATCTCCGGCGAAGGCAAGACCGGCGGCGTGGTGAAGGTCTGGAACTACCACACCAAGGACCGACTCATCATCAAGGGCGAGAAGCCGGAGGACCGGCTGATCACGGTTGATGAGAACGGCAAGTGGTCCGGTGTCGCTGAGCTCCGGAACCAGGACTACGCGATCTTCATCGAGTACTTCGCCCCGGGCGCCGACCTCGATGGTGAAGCGACCGAGTCCTTCACTCGCAGCTTCACTGCCGTCGCTCCTGCGGGCGAGTAGCGGGAAACACAACTGAAGACACGGGAACGCCCCGACCGGGAGATCGGCCGGGGCGTTCCTGCGTTCGCGAACGATCAGGCGGGCACGTAGTCGAACGTGTCCGGGTCCGGACCCGTGCGGTGGCCCTTGTCGAGCCCGGTGATGTCCGTCATGTCCTCGCCGGAGAGCTCGAAGTCGAAGATCGCGAAGTTCTCCTCGACGCGGGCACGGGTGACCGACTTCGGGAAGACGATGTCGCCGCGCTGGATGTGCCAGCGGAGCACGACCTGCGCCGGGGACTTGCCGTGTGCCGACGCGATGCGGGTGATGGTCTCGTCGTCGAGCACGAGGCCCTGGGCGATTGGGGACCATGCCTCGGTCGCGATGCCGAGCTCGCGGTTGACTGCGCGAAGTTCGTCCTGTGCGAGGTACGGGTGCACCTCGATCTGGTTCACGGCCGGCGTGATCGTCGTCTCGTCACGCAGGCGGTGCAGGTGGTGCGCCTGGAAGTTCGAGACGCCGATCGAACGAGCGGTGCCGTCGTGGTACAGCTCCTCGAGGGCCTTCCACGTGGGGACGAAGTCCGACACGGTGGGCAGCGGCCAGTGGATGAGGAACAGGTCCATGTAGCCGCCGAGCAGGTCGGCCGACTTCTTGCCGTTCTCCACGGCAGCCTCAGGTGCGTGGAAGCCGTTGTTGAGCTTCGACGTGACGAAGATCTCCGAGCGGTCGATGCCGGACTCGGCGATCGCCTCACCGACCTCCTTCTCGTTGCCGTACATCTCGGCGGTGTCGATGTGGCGGTAACCGACCTCGAGGGCCGCGAGCGTGGCCTCCTTCGTCTGGGAAGGCTCGATCTGGAAGACGCCGAAGCCGAGCTGCGGGATGGTCTTGCCGTCGTTCAGGGTGATGTTCGGAACGGTCATGTCGCCATGCAACCAAAGTCTCCCCAGGAGCCATTCCGGGAACGTTCAGCCCGGGCGTGCCCCGAGATCGGCTCAGGAAAGAGCGGCGGTGATGTACGCCGACAGTGCGAGCCCGTAGGCGACGGCGGCGTCGTCGGCGGTGAACGTCCGGGACGCCCCCTCGATCGTCGCGGTCACGACGAAGTCCGACCCCGCGGCCGCGAGCGACACGAACGCCGGACCGAGCAGTTCCCGCAGCTGGTCCTCCCGCGGCAGCCACAACGACTCGGCCGCGGCGACCGAGTCGAGCGCCCACTCCGTCGTGCCGTTGAACCCCAACACGGTGCCGGTCGGGTAGTCGTGGCGTTCGACGGTCATCTCCGAGACGGTGTACACGTCGTCGTCGACGCCGGGCTTGTCGATGACGAACCGGTCGCCGGTCGCGGGGTGCCAGCGGAGACCGGCGTCGCGGAGGGAACGGGCGAGCGCAGCGGTGATCACGTGTCCACCCTGCACGACGACGGCGGTGTCTGCATAGGTTGTGGAAAGCAAGCCGTACTAGCATCGCCGAGCACCCCCGCGCGCGTCCGCACCAGCGTCCGCGCGCGCGAACGCGACGACGCCCGGGCAACCGGTGCCGCGCCTCCAGGCCGATCACCCGGCCACGGGGCGGGCAGCCGGCCGGCGTCCCGACCGCGGTGGACACCAACCCGTCCGCCCAGAGAAGGACCCGCATGACCCTCGAACGCGAGGAACTCCGCGACGACTGGACCGTGACGATCGCCGGGGACGCCGTGCCCCAGGGCGCGCCGGACGGCATCACGGGACGGACCATCCCCGCGACGGTGCCGGGGCAGGTGCACACCGACCTCGAGCGCGAGGGGCTGCTGCCGGACCCGACGTTCGACCGCAACGAGGAAGCCGCGAAGTGGGTCGGGCGAGCGGACTGGTCGTACCAGCGCACGGTGGACGTCGACCCGAAGGGCTTCGAGCGCGTCGACCTGGTGTGTGACGGGCTCGACACCGTCGCCGAGCTCAGCCTGGACGGCGTCGTGGTGGGCACGACGCGCAACATGCACCGCCGCTACCGCTTCGACGCCCGGGACAGCACGGGCGGCGTCGGCCGCGGCAGCAAGACGCTCGAGATCCTGTTCGAGTCGCCGTACCGCGAGGCCGGACGGGTCGCGGCGAAGGCGGGCAGCATGCCCGGCCCGTACGACGAACCGTTCCCGTACATCCGCAAGATGGCGTCGAACTTCGGCTGGGACTGGGGGCTCACAGCGGTGACGAGCGGCCCGTGGCGCCCGGTCGCGATCGAGCGCTGGTCGACGGCGCGGCTCCGGGACGTCCGGCCCCTCGTCGACGTCGAGGCGGGGGAGGGCGTGCTGGACGCCCACATCACGGTGGAGCGCTCGGGCATGAACGACCTCGACCAGGACGGTGAGGACGACGACCTCGTGCTCGTGGTCACGGTGAGCGGTCCGACGGCCGAGGGCGGCACGACCAGGCAGCGCTCCCGGGCGCAGCTCACGCCGAAGGACGACGAGACCGTGGTCACCGTGCGCGTGCCGGAGGTGCAGCGGTGGTGGCCACGGGGCTACGGCGCGCAGGACCTGTACGACGTCGTGGTCGAGCTGCAGACCGTCGACGGCGAGGTCCTCGACCGCTCGGCGTTCCGCACGGGCTTCCGGTCGACCCGCATCGACACGACCGCGGACGCCATCGGCAAGCCGTTCAACATCCACGTCAACGGCACGCTCATCGACGTGCGCGGGGTGAACTGGATCCCGGACGACGTGATCGTCTCCCGGGTGACGCGCGACCGGCTCGCGTCCCGGCTCGGGGTCGCCGCCGACCTCAACGTCAACCTCGTCCGGGTGTGGGGCGGCGGGGTCTACGAGTCGCACGACTTCTACGAGCTGTGCGACGAACTCGGGCTGCTCGTCTGGCAGGACTTCCCGTTCGCGTGCTCGGCCTACCCCGAGACCGAGCCGATCCGCAGCGAGGTGATCGCCGAGGCCCGCGACAACGTCGCCCGGCTCGCCCGGCATCCCTCGCTCGTGCTGTGGAACGGCAACAACGAGAACATCTGGCTGCACGACGTCGACGGCTGGGCGGACGAGCTCGGGGACCGCGGCTGGGGCCTCGACTACTACCTCGACCTGCTGCCGACGATCGTCGACGCGGTCGACCCGTCGCGCTTCTACACGGTGGCATCGCCGTGGTCGGGCTCCGAGTCGCTGTTCGCGAACGACGTCAACCACGAGACACACCACTCCTGGGACGTCTGGAACCGGCTGTCCGACGAGCACTACCGCGACTCCGTCCCGCGCTTCGTCTCGGAGTTCGGGTGGCAGGCGCCGCCGGCCTGGCGCACGCTGCGCGAGGCCGTCACCGACGAGCCGCTCCGCGTCGACTCACCCGGGGTGGTGCACCACCAGAAGGCGACGGACGGCATGGCGAAGCTGGCGCGTGGCCTCGAACCTCGGTTCGGCTCCGTCGACGACGCCGACCTCGACCGGTGGCACTACCTCACGCAACTCCAGCAGGCGCGCGCCGTCGCGACGGGAGTCGAGCACTGGCGGACGCACTGGCCCCGCAACACCGGCGTGGTCGTGTGGCAGCTCAACGACCTGTGGCCGGTCTCGTCGTGGTCGGCGATCGACTCCGCGGGGCGGCGCAAGCCGCTCGCGCACGAGCTGCGCCGCCTGTACGACGACGTCCTCCTGACCATCCGTCCGGTCACGGCGTTCCGCGCTTCCGTCGAGCAGCCGGGAGGCGCGGATCACCCCACGTCGTCGGCCGGCGGCAGCGAGACGGCCGATCTGGGCGGACTGGCGGACACGCTCTCCCTCGGGGTGTCGCCCGGAGCGTTCGGCAACGCGCCGATCGAGGTGGCCGTCCGTTCCACGCGCACCGGTCACGACAGCGTCGTCCGCGTTCGGCGGGTCACGCTCGCGGGCGCCGTGCTCGCCGAGGTCACGCTGCCGGTCCACCTCTCCGCCGCCGGGGTCGCCGTGGTGGCGCTGCCCGAGTCGGTCGGGGTGGTCGACGATCCGGCCAACGAGTTGGTCGTGGCGGACATGGACTGGCGTCGGGCGGTCTGGACGCCGGCACCCGACAAGGACCTCCGCTGGCCCGAGGCCCGCTACCGCACGGAGACGACCCCGGTCGTGGACGAGCACGGCGCGGTCGTCGGCGTCGACCTCGTCGTCACGGCCGACACGCTCGTGCGGGACCTGCTCGTCCAGCCGGACCGGGTCGCCGCGGCCGGCACCGTGGACCGGGGCTTCATGACCCTGCTGCCGGGGGAACGGGTGCCCTTCCGGGTGCTCGGCGTCGCTCCGGAGCAGGTCGAGGAGCTCGTCAGGGAACCTGCTCTGTGGTCCCTCGATCGGGCACTCGGCCATTGAAATACCGGATGTCATGGTGATATATTTGTGGGAGTGCCGCTCCTGACGTGACCCGAACGTCGGCGGCACCCGGCCGGTTCCCCCGGTCGGTGTCCGACAGGAGGGCTCCCAGTGTCACTCGCGATCCGACCACAACCCGACGGCGACGTGCGGCCGTTCCACTCGACGGTCCCGGCGTCGGCCGCAGCTCCTGCGCGACGGCCGCGTGCCCGTCTGAACCCGGGGCTGGCACTGCTCGACCTCGCAGTGCTGCTGGTCTCGTTCGCGGTCGCGCACGCGGTCCGGTTCCCGGGGGAGTTCCCGCCGGGGTCGTCGGGCGCCGGGTGGGTCGAGTTCGTGGTGGCTCCGGTGCTCATCGCCGTCTGGATGCTGCTGCTCGGTGTGTTCCGGACGCGCAGCCCGCGCATCGTCGGTGTCGGCGGGGACGAGTACCGTCGCCTGATCACGGCGAGCCTGGTGACCCTCGGCTCGGTCGCTGCCGTCGCGTACGCGCTGCAGGTCGACGTCGCTCGCGGGTACGTGGCCATCGCGTTCCCGCTCGGTCTCCTGCTCCTCGCCCTGGCGCGCAAGGCACACCGGACCGTCCTCGCCCGTCGTCGTGCTCGTGGTGAACGCCTGCAGGACGTCCTCCTCGTCGGCGACCTGGACGACGTCCGGTACGTCGGACGCCGCATCGCCGCCACCCCGTCGGCCGGCTACCGCGTCCGTGCCGTGGTCACGGACTGCGCACCGGCCGGTACGGACGTCGCGTTCGGCGACGCGAGCGCTCCCGTGGTCGACGGCATCGACGCGATCCTCGACCGCGCCCGTGCCGAGGGCGTCTCGGCGGTCGTCGTCGCCGGGGCGATCCCTGGTGGTCATGAACGGCTGCGTCGGCTCGGGTGGCAGCTCGAGGAGCACGGGGTCGAGCTCGTCGTGTCGTCGCCCCTCGCGGACATCGCCTCCGGTCGGGTGCACGAGCGTCCGGTCGACGGGCTCCCGCTCATGCACGTCGAGACGCCGGACTACCGGCAGCGCTTCGGCAAGCGTCTGCTCGACGTGCTCGGTGCCGGGGTCGGTCTGCTGCTCCTCGCGCCGGTGTTCGCCGTCGTCGCGCTCGTGATCCGCGCGGACGACCGTGGTCCCGTGTTCTTCCGCCAGACCCGGGTGGGGCGTGGTGGGCAGGAGTTCTCGATCCTCAAGTTCCGCACGATGTGCGTCGACGCCGAAGCCCGGATGGCCGAGCTCGCGAGCGCGAACGAGGGCGCCGGACCCCTGTTCAAGATGAAGTCCGACCCGCGGATCACCCGCGTCGGCGCATTCCTCCGCAAGACGTCGCTCGACGAGCTGCCGCAGCTGTGGAACGTGCTCACGGGATCGATGAGCCTGGTTGGTCCGCGGCCGGCCCTGCCGCGCGAGGTCGCCCTGTACGAGGACTTCGCCGACCGCCGTCTCCTCGTGACGCCGGGCATCACGGGCCTCTGGCAGGTCAGCGGGCGGTCGGACCTCGACTGGGCGGACGGCGTCCGGCTCGACCTGCACTACGTCGAGAACTGGTCCTTCGTGCACGACGTCGTGATCCTCGCCCGGACGATCCCGTCGGTCCTGCGCTCCCGGGGCGCGTACTGAGCGTCTTGTCTGTGCGAACGGTGTCCGTTGAGACGGTCGGCCTGGGCTTCCCGCGCGGCGCGAGTTACGATGGGTGCACCACGGACTTCCGCCGCGGGCGTCGATGATGACGCTGGACGGCGACCAGTTCCAGATCAAGGAGTCATGATGCTCGGAAACCTCGGCGGCGTACACCTGCTGATCATCCTCGGGATCGTCATCCTGCTGTTCGGCGCGACGAAGCTCCCGGCGCTCGCCAAGGGGCTCGGGCAGTCGATCAACATCTTCAAGAAGGAGATGGGCGACGACGACCGGAAGGCGAACGGCACCGACGCCGGTGTGCAGAACACCTCGGCCGAGTCGACGCCCCAGCCGGTCGTCAACCCCGGCCCCTCGGTCCAGCCGAACTCGGACCACCGGAACTAGGACACCCAGCCCCGTCCTGTCGGCAGCCCCCGCGACCACTCCGGTCGCGGGGGCTTCGTCGTGGGGCTCGGTGTCGCGCTCCGCGAGTGGGCACGACACGCCGCGGTTGGCACGGCGAGGGCGCAGATCGTGCCGTCCGGGGGCGCCGAGTGTGACGTTTCGGGCTCCCTCGGGCCCCGGGCCTCGGGCCCCGGACCCCGCGCGCGCGAACAGGGGAGCGCGAGGGACACCCACGGCAGCCTGGCGAGGCGGAGGATGGGCACATGACGACCCCGCCCGTCGCGTCCACCGCCACCGCACCGCTCCGCGACGACCGCCGGGTCGTGCTGGTCGTCGCGATCCTGTCGTCGTTCGTGGTCGGCCTCGACTCGAGCGTCGTGAACGTCGCGCTCCCGGCGGTGCGTGACGAACTCGGCGGGGGACTCGTCGTGCAGCAGTGGACCGTGGACGCGTACCTGGTGACGCTCGGTTCGCTCATCCTCGTGGCCGGGAGCCTCTCCGACCTGTTCGGCCGGGTTCGGATCATCACGTGGGGCCTCGTCGTCTTCGGTGTGGCCTCGATCGGGTGCGCGATCGCGCCGTCGGGCGAGGTGCTCGTCGTGGCCCGCGCGCTGCAGGGCGTGGGCGGTGCGCTCATCACCCCGAGTGCACTCGCCCTCATCGTCGCGGCGTTCCGCGGTGCCGCGCAGACGAAGGCGATCGGCACGTGGACCGCGTGGTCGAGTGCGGCGACGATCCTCGGTCCGGTCGTCGGAGGGCTCATCGTGGACGGCATCGGCTGGCGCTGGATCTTCGTGCTGACGGCCGCGCCGATCGCGGTGACGATCGTGCTCGTCCGACGGATCTCGGCCGACGTGCGGGTCGGACCCCGGGCGCGGGTCGACGTCGTCGGTGCGGTGCTGGCGGTGCTCGGCGTCGGCGGGGTCGTGCTCGGGTTGATCGAGCAGGAGCGGCTCGGGTGGGGTGCTCCCGTGGTCGTCGCCGCGCTCGTCGTCGGCGGTGCGGCGCTCGTGGCGTTCGTGCCGTGGGAGCGTCGGACGGCGGCGCCGCTCGTCCCGCTCGAGCTCTTCCGGGCGCGGAACTTCACCGTCGGGAACCTCGCGACGCTGTCGATCTACGGCGCGCTCGGGATGGTGTTCTTCGTGGTGACGCTGTTCCTGCAGGAGATCTGGCACTTCCCCGCGTGGGTGGCAGGGCTCGCGACGCTGCCCCCGACCGTCATGCTCCTGCTGCTGTCGACGACCGTCGGGTCCGTCGCCGGCAGGCGGGGACCGCGCTGGTTCATGGCGGCCGGACCCGCCGTCGCCGCGATCGGGGCGCTCGTGTTCCTCGTCGCGGGTGAGGACCCGATCGGGTACTGGTGGTCGGTGCTCCCCGGGCTCGTGCTCGTCGGCGCCGGCATCGCGCTCATGGTGACGCCGTTGACGAGCGCGGTCCTCGGGTCGGTGCCGCAGTCCGAGGCGGGAGCGGGTTCCGCGGTGAACAACGCGATCGCGCGGATCGCCGGCCTCGTCATGGTCGCGCTCGCCGGGGTCGTCCTCGGCGGTGAGGTGAGCGTCACCGGGCTGCACCGCGCCATGGTGGCGGTGTCCCTCCTGCTGCTCGCCGGTGCCGTGGTCAGTGCGATCGGGATCCGGAACCCGAAACCGGAATAGGACACGACCGACGCAAGTTGAGTGGAGTAGACTCAACTCCAAGACCACCGCAACGAAAGGACGGAACGCATGGCGAACCTCCAGGGCGCTCCTGACTCGCAAGAGCGACAGAAGACCGCCCTCGAGCAGTACGGCGTCGACCTCACCGCGATCGCCCGCAGCGGCAAGCTCGACCCGGTGATCGGCCGCGACGCCGAGATCCGACGCGTCTCCCAGGTGCTGACGCGACGCACCAAGAACAACCCCGTGCTCATCGGGGAACCCGGCGTCGGCAAGACGGCCGTCGTCGAAGGCCTCGCCCAGCGGATCGTCGCAGGTGACGTCGCCGACTCCCTCAAGGACAAGCGACTCGTGTCGCTCGACATCTCCGCCCTCATCGCCGGCGCGAAGTACCGCGGCGAGTTCGAGGAGCGGTTGAAGTCCGTGCTCAAGGAGATCAACGACTCCGACGGCCAGGTCATCACGTTCATCGACGAGCTGCACACGCTCATGGGCGCGGGCGGCGGCGAAGGGTCCGTCGCGGCGTCGAACATGCTCAAGCCGATGCTCGCGCGCGGTGAACTGCGGCTCATCGGTGCGACGACGCTCGACGAGTACCGCGAGTACATCGAGAAGGACGCGGCACTCGAGCGCCGCTTCCAGCAGGTCTACGTGGGGGAGCCGAGCGTCGAGGACGCCGTG
>NZ_JBQEPN010000014.1:17652-107817 GCF_052045775.1 Curtobacterium sp. 22159 | reverse complement strand
CTGCCCGACAAGGCCATCGACCTCATCGACGAGGCAGCCTCGCGACTCCGCATGGAGATCGACTCCAGCCCGGTCGAGATCGACGAGCTCAAGCGCACCGTCGACCGGCTGCGTGTCGAGGAGTTCGCGCTCAAGCAGGAGAAGGACGACGCCTCGAAGGCGCGCCTCGAGACCCTGCGTGCCGAACTGGCGAGCCGCGAAACGCTCCTCGCCGAGCTCGAGCAGCGCTGGCAGGCCGAGCGGGCGAACCTCAACCGCATCGGTGAGCTGAAGCAGCAGCTCGACGACCTCAACATGCGCTCCCAGCGGGCGCAGCGCGAGGCCGACTACGAGCTGGTCTCCCGCATCGAGTACAGCGAGAAGCCGCGGATCGAAGCCGAGCTGGCCGCCGCCGAGCAGGCGGAGCAGGCCGACCGGATGGTGAACGACAGCGTCACCGACGAGGACATCGCCGCCGTGATCGCGCAGTGGACGGGCATCCCGATGGGGCGTCTGCTGCAGGGCGAGACCGAGAAGCTCCTGCACCTCGAGAGCGAGCTCGGCCGCCGGATCATCGGGCAGCGCAGCGCGGTGAGCACCGTGTCCGAGGCCGTCCGTCGCACCCGCGCGGGCATCTCCGACCCGGACCGCCCGACGGGCTCGTTCCTGTTCCTCGGCCCCACCGGCGTCGGCAAGACCGAGCTGGCCAAGGCCCTCGCGGAGTTCCTGTTCGACGACGAGAAGGCCCTCGTCCGGATCGACATGAGCGAGTACGGCGAGAAGCACTCCGTCGCCCGGCTCATCGGCGCCCCGCCCGGCTACGTCGGGTACGAGGCCGGTGGGCAGCTCACCGAGACCGTCCGCCGACGCCCGTACTCCGTGGTGCTGCTCGACGAGATCGAGAAGGCGCACCCCGAGGTGTTCGACGTCCTCCTGCAGGTCCTCGACGACGGGCGCCTGACGGACGGGCAGGGCCGGACCGTGGACTTCCGGAACACGATCCTCATCCTGACCTCGAACCTCGGCTCGCAGTTCATGACCGACCAGTCGCTCACCAGCGTGCAGCGTGAGGAGGCCGTCCGCGAGCTCGTGCAGCAGGCCTTCCGCCCGGAGTTCGTCAACCGACTCGACGACATCGTCGTGTTCGAGGCGCTCACCGAGGAGGACCTCGGCCAGATCGTGTCGCTCTACGTCGACCGGCTCGCACGCCGACTGACCGACCACCGGCTCGAGCTGGCGGTCACCCCGGACGCCCGTGCGTGGCTCGCCGAGCGCGGCTACGACCCGGTGTACGGCGCCCGTCCGCTGCGCCGGCTGATGCAGCGGCAGATCGACGACCGGCTCGCACGCGCGATCCTCTCCGGCGACGTCCGGGACGGCGACACCGTCCGGGTGGACGTCGCGGACGGGGGCGACGAGCTGACGGTCGAGCCGTTCGAGCTGGCGGAGATCGTCGAGGAGTAGCGCCACCCTGGGCCCACGCCGCCGGTTCCTGGCCGACGCGCCAGCGGCGGACAGGCCGTGCCGGTGGGGAGAGGCGNCCTACATTCCAGGGCATGCCTGAGATCCGCGCACTCCGCCGCCTCACCGACGCCGTCGAGCACGCGAGCGTGCTCGACAAGGCCGTCGACGTCGACCGCTCGCTCGTCAACGCGCTCGCCAAGCCGAAGGCGCTGCGCCAGCTGCTGCACGGCGTCCCGTTCGGGCACCCGCTGCACCCGCTCATGGTGCAGGTCCCGCTCGGCGCGTGGATCTCCGCCGCGGTGCTCGACCTGGTCGGCGGCAAGGGGAACGCGAAGGCCGCGAAGACCCTCGTCGGTGTCGGACTCGTCTCCGCCGGCAGCGCGTCGGTGGCCGGGTACGTCGACTGGTCGGAGCTCGACCGCGAGCAGCTGCGCACCGGATGGGTGCACCAGGCGGTGAACTGGACGGGCCTGTCGCTGTACGGCCTGTCGTGGATGCAGCGGAAGCGCGGCAACCACGCCGCCGGCAAGCTGCTCGCGTTCGCCGGTCTCAGTGTCGTCAGCGTCGGCGGGTACCTCGGCGGACACCTCGCGTACCGGCAGCGTGCGGGCGTGAGCCGCGACGGCGAGGTGCCGTTCGACTCCTGATCGCGATGCACCGCCGACGGCGCGGAGCCGGTCCTCACGACCGCTCCGCGCCGTCGTCGCGTCCGGCGGAGCGGGTGCTGATCATGCCTGGTCATGACCAGTTCGTCAAGCATCGTCGCCGATCCGTTCGACATCCGTGATCCCCCGGAAACATGCGGATCACCGTCGTCCACAAGCCGCCGATCAACGGTTGACAACCCTGCGTGATGGGTCTTTACTCGCCATTACGCAACGTCCTTTCGAAAAGGTCGGACCAAGGGAGTCAACGTGACACGCACGCGTTTCGCCGCACTCGGTGCGCTCGCCCTCGCAGGCGCGCTCGCCCTCACCGGGTGCTCCGCCGGGAGCAACGCCGCTTCCGACGGCGGCACGAAGTCCATCGGCACGCCCGATGGCAAGGGCAAGACCCTCACCGTCTGGATCATGAACGGCGACCTCAGCCCGAAGATCCTCGACGTCGCCGAGAAGCAGTTCACCAAGGCCACCGGGGCCAAGGTGAAGCTGCAGCTCCAGCAGTGGGACGGCATCACGACCAAGCTGACGACGGCGCTCGCCCAGAACGACGCGCCGGACGTGGTCGACCTCGGCAACACGCAGGTCCCCGTGTACGCGGCGACCGGCGGCCTGATGGACCTCTCGCCGTACAAGAAGGAGCTGGCCGACGGTCAGACCTGGCTCTCCGGGCTCGAAGGCCCTGCCACGGTCGACGGCAAGCTGTACGGAGCGCCGCTGTTCGCCGGCAACCGCGCGGTGATCTACAACAAGAAGACCTGGTCGGACGCCGGGGTCACCACCGTGCCGAAGACGTACGACGAGCTCACGGCCGACCTCGACAAGGTGAAGGCGAAGAACCCGCAGGCGGACTTCTCGGCGTTCTACATGCCCGGCCAGTACTGGTACGGCGGCCTGCAGTGGGTGTGGGACGAAGGCGGGCAGATCGCGACGGAGAAGGGCGGCAAGTGGACCGGCGCGCTCGACTCGGCTGACGCCGTCAAGGGCCTGACCGCGTGGAAGGACTTCCAGAACGCGTACTCGGCGAAGTCGACGCAGGACATCAACACCGACAAGCCGGCCGAGTCGGACGTCTTCGCGCAGGGCAACACCTCCGCGATCCTCGGGTCCGCGTGGGAGATCGGCTCGATCACCACGGCGAAGCCCGAGCTGAAGGACCAGATCGGCACGTTCGCGATGCCCTCGAAGACCGCGGGCAAGACGCAGCCGGTCTTCCTCGGTGGCTCGGACCTCGGCATCCCGTCGAAGTCCCAGAACCAGGACCTGGCACTCGCCTACGTGAAGATCCTCACGTCGAAGAAGTTCCAGCAGGACCAGGTGTTCGGTGTCGACGGCTGGGAGCCGAACTCCACGCAGCTGCTGGACGCCGTCGCCGGTGACGTCGACGAGCTCCACAAGCCGTACTTCGCCGCTGCGTCGACGAGCCGTCCGACGCCGGCCACGCCCGGCTGGGCGACGATCGAGGGCGACTCGACCTTCCAGACGATGTTCGCCGACATCGCCACCGGTCGGAAGACGCCGCAGCAGGCCGCCGAGGGCTTCTCGAAGCACCTCACGTCCGCGCTCAACGCGCAGCAGTAGTCGATGACCTCCACTGCGGAGCGGGTGTCCGGTTCGGCTGCGGCCGAGCCGGGCACCCGGCAGCGCCGTCCGGCGGGATCCGGTCGTCTCCGCCCCGCGGGCTCCGGTCCGCAGGGCGGTCGCGGCGGGCGTCGCCGATCGCTGACGTCCTCGCGTGCGCCGCTCGTGCTGCTCGCGCCGGCGGCGCTGCTGCTGCTCGCGCTCGTCGTCTACCCGCTGGTCCGGCTCCTGGTGATCTCCTTCCAGGACTACGGGCTGCGTGCGATCTTCACGGGGCAGGCCGGGTTCGCCGGGCTGACGAACTACACGAACGTGCTGACGGACCCGAGCTTCTGGCCGGTCATCCTGCGCACGATCCTCGTCACGGGCGCGATGGTGATCGGCACGATCGGCATCGGCATGGCGGTGTCCCAGCTGCTGACCCGGCTCGGCGTCGCGATGCGCACGGTCGTCAGCGTCGTGCTCGTGCTCGCCTGGGCGATGCCGAACGTCGCGTCGAGCCTCGTCTGGCAATGGCTGTTCCAGCCGTTCTACGGCGTGCTCAACTGGCTCATCACGCAGCTCGGGGTCTTCGGGGACCACACCCAGGACAATTGGGCGTCGAGCCCCGGGCAGGCCCTGACGATCGTGCTGTCGCTCGTCATCTGGCAGGCCGTGCCGTTCGTCGCCCTGACGCTGTACGCCGCCCAGTCGCAGATCGCGCCCGAGTACTACGAAGCGGGCTCGCTCGACGGGGCGTCGGCGTGGGCGATGTACCGGGCGATCACGCTCCCGGCGCTCGTGCCGACGCTGCTGCTCGTGACGATCCTCTCGGTGATCTGGGACTTCAACGTCTTCAACCAGATCTGGCTGCTCACGAAGGGCGGTCCGGAGGACACCACGCTCACCCTCGGCATCTGGACGTTCGTGAAGTCCTTCGTGTCGAACGCGTACGGGCAGGGCGCCGCGATCGCCGTCATCTCGACGCTGATCCTCGGCGCGCTCACCAGCTACTACATCCGCCGGCTCGTCCGGAGCGGGGAGGAGGACCTGTGACGACGACCACGACCCCCGGCGTGACCGGGGCGACCGCGTCGGAGGCGCAGCCCGACGTGACGGAGGCGGACCGCGCCTCCCGTCCGTCGACGCCGGTGCGCGCGCGCAAGCGCAAGCCACGCGTCCTCGCGAACACCATCGCCATCGTGTTCTGCCTCGTGTGGGTGTTCCCGATCTACTGGATGGTGAACACGGCGTTCAAGCCCTCCGACGAGGTCACGACGCTGACACCGATCTGGTTGCCCCTGCGACCCACGCTCGAGAACTTCACGCGGGCGCTCACGCAGGACGGGTTCCTCGTCTACCTCAGGAACTCCGCGATCGTCGTGGTCGCGGCGGTGCTGTTGTCGATCGTGGTCGGGTTCCTGGCCTCGGCGGCACTGTCCCGCTTCCGGTTCCGCGGGCGGCGGGCGATCCTCGTCGGCATCCTGTTCGTGCAGATGATCCCGTCGGGCGCGCTCCTCATCCCGCTGTTCCTGTCGTTCCAGTCCCTCGGGCTGCTCAACAGCTACCTCGGGCTGATCCTGGCGTACGTCGCGAGCGTGCTGCCGTTCTCGATCTGGGTGATGCGTGGGTTCTTCGTCGCCGTCCCGGTCGAGATCGAGGAAGCGGCGAAGGTCGACGGCGCCGGGACGTTCCGGATCCTGTGGAGCGTGCTGTTCCCGCTGGTGATGCCGGGGGTGATCGCCACGAGCGTGTTCGCGTTCATCGCCGCGTGGAACGACTACCTGACCGCGTACGTGATGCTCAAGGACCAGGGGATGTACACGCTGCCGGTGTGGCTCGCGGGGTTCTCGACGAACAAGGGCACGGACTTCGGCGGGCTGATGGCCGCGAGTGTGCTGTTCTCGATCCCGGTCGTGGTGTTCTTCCTCATCGTGCAGCGGCGGCTGGTCAGCGGCATGACGGCGGGGGCAGTCAAGGGCTGACCGGTCCGGCGTTCGACGCCCCGCCCTGCTCCGGCAGGTCGGGGCGTCTTCGTCTGTGTGGGAATCCCAGCGGTGGTTGCGTTCATGTGGGTTGTGGACGTACAGTTCCTGAAACCAACGGGAACGAAGGAGTTCGCAGGATGTACGCAACCGAGCGACAGGACGCCATCGCCGCCGCACTGCACGCGGCCGGCCGGGTCTCGGTCGCCGACCTCGCGGACCACTTCGACGTCACCACCGAGACCGTCCGTCGTGACCTCGACGCCCTCGAATCGGCCGGACTCCTGCGCCGCGTGCACGGGGGAGCGGTGCCCGTCAGCCGGTCGAGCGTCGTGGAACTCACCGTCGCCGAGCGCGAAGGGCAGCACAACTCCGCCAAGTCCGCGATCGCTCGCGCAGCGATGCGGCTCGTCCCGCCGACGTTCACCGGATCGATCGCCCTCGACGCGGGCACCACGTGCGCCGCCGTCGCGACCGAACTCGCCCGCTGGGAGCCCGCAGCGACGGGGGCGACGATCACGGTGATCACGAACTCGGTGCCGATCGCCGCGACGCTGCAGCACAGCGAGCACGTCGAACTCCACCTCCTCGGCGGTCGCGTGCGCGGCGTCACGAGTGCGGCGGTCGGGACGGCCACGGTCGAGCAGATCGGCGCGCTCCGCCCCGACATCGCCTTCGTCGGCACGAACGGCCTCTCCGCCGGGTTCGGGCTCAGCACGCCGGACGAGTACGAGGCCGCGGTGAAGGGCGCCTACGTCCTCGCCGCCCGCCGCAGCGTGGTGCTCGCGGACGCCGCCAAGCACGGGGTCGAGGCGCTCATGCGGTTCGCCCGGCTCGACGAGGTCGACACGATCGTCACCGACCAGGAGCCGCCGGCGGACCTCGCCGGAGCGCTCGCCGAGGCGGACGTCGAGGTGGTCGTCGCATGAGCACCCGCATCGTGACCGTCACCCCGAACCCCTCGCTCGACCGCACGATCGAGCTCGCGGGGGAGCTGCAGCGCGGCGCCGTCCAGCGCGCGACCCGGAGCACCGCCGAACCGGGCGGGAAGGGCGTCAACGTGTCGCGGGTCGTCGTCGCGAGCGGCGGCGACACCGTGGCGGTCCTGCCCGGCGACGAGCTCGACCCCGTCCTGCTCGGCCTCGCGACCCGGGGCATCCCCACCGCGGCACTGCCGATCGGTGCTCCCCTCCGCTCCAACGTCACCGTCACCGAGCCGACCGGCACCACCACGAAGCTCAACGAGCCGGGGCCGAGCCTGGCCGGGCGCCTCGACGACCTCGCCGCATTGGTGGCCGACACCGCCGGGGCGACCGCGACCGGACCCGCCGCGAGCTGGGTCGTCCTCGCCGGTTCGCTGCCGCCGGGGCTGCCCGACGACGCCCTCGCCGTCCTCGTCCGCGCCGTCCGCGCGCGGCACGGGGACGCCGTCCGGATCGCCGTCGACTCGTCGGGCGTGCCCTTCACCGCGCTGCTGCAGTCCGGCGAGCGCCTCGACCTGGTGAAGCCGAACGCCGAGGAACTCGCCGAGATCGTCGGCGGCGACCCCGAGCACTACGAACGGGACGTCGAGGCGGCGGCCGAGGCCGCCGAACGTCTCCGTGCGAAGAACGTCGGCACGGTCCTGCTGACCCTCGGCAGCGCGGGCGCGGTGCTCGTCACGGAGACCGGCAGCCACGCCGCCGCAGCACCGCGGATCGTGGCGCGCTCGACCGTCGGCGCGGGGGACTCCTCGCTCGCCGGCTACCTGCTCGCCGAGGTCACCGGGCTGTCACCCGAGCGGTGCCTCGCACAGGCCGTCGCCACCGGGGCTGCGGCGGCAGCCCTCCCCGGCAGCGACGTCCCGGCACTCGACCACACCGACCCCGACGCCATCACGGTCCGGACGCTCACCCGGTACGCCGCGACCGAGCTCGCCTGACCTCCACACCCCCGAACACTGCACGTCCCGCGCCCCGTGCGCCCTTGCAAAGGAGCAACCCATGTCCGTCAACACGAGACCACGCCTCATCAGCGTCGAGCTCGTCGGCCTCGACGAAGACCTCGGCGCCACCTCGAGTGACGTCATCCGCGTCCTCGCCGGCCGTGTCGCCGCGACCGGCCGGGCCGCCGACGGTGCCGTCCTCGCCGACGACGCGATCGCCCGTGAGGCGAGCGTCGGCACCGGCGTCCCGGGCGGCATCGCGATCCCGCACGCCCGCTCCACGTCGGTGTCCGAACCGACGCTGGCGTTCTCGCGACTCGCACGGAAGGTCTCGTTCGGAGCGCCGGACGGCGACGCCGACATCGTCTTCATGATCGCCGTGCCGGAGGGAGCGGACAAGGACCACCTCACGGTGCTGTCGACCCTCGCCCGTGCGCTCATCCGCGAGGACTTCACCGCAGCCCTCCGCGCCGCGTCCACCCCGCAGGAGATCGTCGACCTCGTCGACCGGGAGGTGAGCGGGGAAGTGTCGCAGGCCGGCGTCGGGAACGCGGGTCGCGCCTCCAGTGCGACGGCGGCCGCACCGGGCCAGGAGGCGCGACCCACCGCAGCCGCGCACGCCGCGGACGGCGACGCGGCCGGTCCCGGGACCGGCGCCCGCAAGGTCATCGTCGGCGTCACCGCCTGCCCGACCGGCATCGCCCACACCTACATGGCAGCCGACGCCCTCGTCGCCGCGGCCCAGCGTGCCGGTGCCGAGATGCACGTCGAGACGCAGGGATCCTCGCAGGTCGAGCCCCTCGACCCGGCGCTCATCGCCCGAGCCGACGCGGTCGTCTTCGCGGTCGACGTCGACGTCCGTGACCGTGGACGCTTCGCCGGCAAGCCGCTGGTCTCCGGCCCCGTCAAGCGTGGTGTCGACGAACCCGACCAGATGATCGCCGAAGCCCTCCGCGCCGCCGACGACCCGAACGCCGCGCGCGTCCAGGGTGGCGTGGCGACCGAGGGCAGCAGCACCGCCAAGGACGAGCACTTCGGTCAGGCCCTCAAGCGGTGGCTCCTCACCGGCGTCAGCTACATGATCCCGTTCGTCGCGGGCGGCGGGCTGCTCATCGCGCTCGGCTTCCTGCTCGCCGGCTACGGCATCGCACTGACCCACGGCAACGACGGCGTCAACAACGCCGTGTACACGCTGCAGCACTCCACCCTGCTCGACCTGCCGCCGCAGGGTCTGCACTACTACCTCGGCGCGGCCGCGTTCGAGATCGGGTCGGTGTCGCTGGGCTTCCTCGTCGCAGCGCTCGCCGGGTACATCGCCTACGCGATCGCCGACCGGCCGGGCATCGCGCCGGGCTTCGTCGCCGGGTCGATCGCCGTCTTCATGAACGCCGGGTTCCTCGGTGGTCTCGTCGGCGGTCTCATCGCCGGCGGTGCGGCCTACTGGATCGGTCGGATCCCGACGTGGCGCTGGCTGCGCGGGCTCATGCCGGTCGTGATCATCCCGCTGTTCGCGTCGATCATCGCGTCGGGCCTCATGCTCCTCGTGCTCGGCGGCCCGATCGCGTGGGTCATGACCGAGCTCACCGCCTGGCTCAACTCGCTGTCCGGGGCCTCGGCCGTCCTGCTCGGCATCATCCTCGGGCTCATGATGGCGTTCGACCTCGGCGGCCCCGTGAACAAGGTGGCGTACGCGTTCGCCGTCGCCGGTCTCGGTGCCGGGTCCGCGACGAACGTCGTGCCGTTCGAGATCATGGCCGCCGTGATGGCCGCGGGAATGGTCCCGCCGCTCGCCCTCGCGCTCGCCTCGACCGTGCTGTACCGCAAGGGGTTCACCAAGCCCGAGCGGGAGAACGGCAAGGCGGCGTGGCTCCTCGGCGCCTCGTTCATCTCCGAGGGGGCGATCCCGTTCGCCGCCGCCGACCCGCTGCGGGTGATCCCGGCGTCGATGATCGGCGCTGCGGTCACGGGAGCGATCTCGATGGCGGCCGGCGTGACCTCGCGTGCTCCGCACGGCGGGATCTTCGTCTTCTTCGCCATCGGCGACATCTGGATGTTCATCGTCGCGATCCTCGCCGGCACCGTCGTCTCCGCCCTGGTGCTGGTCGGGCTGAAGAAGTGGGTACGTCGGTCGCCTGTGGCGGACGACGCGGTCGTCGCGGCCGACGAGCGGGTGGCGGTCACCGCGTAGTCGACGCCACCGCTCGGCGGACGGGAGGCGCGGTGTCGGACGGCACCGCGCCTCCCGTCCGGCCGTTCGTCCGTCCGTGCGACGTCTCTGGTCGCACGACCTGCCGCGCCCCACGCGCACGGACGGCACGTCGTGCGACCACGGCGTGGCGCGTGCGGCGTGTCGTGCGACCTCGCCGCTCGTCGCCCCACGCCGCTCGCCGGCCCCGGGGCGCGGGCACGCGAGGCGCCCGCCGTCCGCGTCGGCGTCAGTCGGCGATGTTCGCCGTCACCGCGTCGATGTACGCAGCCCGTTCGGCACGGGTGTGCGGGCGACCCGGCACCCCCGGGCGCTGCTGCCACGGGAAGGGCCCGGCCTCGTGCCGGTACTCGATCCCCATCGCCTCCAGCCGCGCCACGTGCTCGGCGAGGCGCCCGCGGAACTCGGCGACGTCCCGTGGCCCGGTGACGTCGGCCGACCAGAGCGCCTCGGCGAGGGCCGCGACCCGGGGGAAGAGCTGGTAGTCGAGGCTCCGGGCGGAGTCCACGTGCTCGGTCCACATGTTGCCCTGGCCGCCGATGACGTGCGCGCGCTCGGCGTCGGTGAGGTCGCTCGGCACCGGGTCGAAGGCGAACACGTCGTCCACCGTGAGCACGATCGACACCGGGATCGGCTCGGTCGCCAGGTCGCTCTGCCGGTAGTCGAGGTACACCTGGTCGTCCGGCGCCGAGATGACGTCGTGCCCCCGTCGCGCCGCGGTCCGGGCACCGGTGAGGCCGCGCCAGGACACCACGGTCGCCGAGGGCGAGAGCGTGCCGCCCTCGAGGATCTCGTCCCAGCCGAAGGCCCGGCGTCCGTGCGACTCGACGTGCGCTGCGAGCCGGCCGATGATCCATGCCTGCAGCTGCTCTTCGTCCTCGAGCCCGAGTTCGCGGATGCGCTCCTGCGTCCTCGGGTCCTCGATCCACTGCACCTTCGGGCACTCGTCGCCGCCGACGCCGATGTACTCCGACGGGAACAGCGCCATGACCTCGTCGAGGACGTCCTGGAAGAAGGTGATCGTGGACTCCTCGGCGTTGAGGACGTCGTCGGCGATGCCCCACTCCGTCCAGACCTCGACCGGCTCTCCGGTCACGCCGAGCGACGGGTACGCGGCGAGGGCGGCGCGGACGTGCCCCGGCGTCTCGATCTCGGGGACGACGGTGACGAACCGGTCGGCCGCGTAGGCGACGATCTCGCGGATGTCGTCCTGCGTGTAGTAGCCGCCGTGCGGGCGCCCGTCCTTGCCCGCGACGACGAGCTCGCCGTCCGGTCCGGGTACGTGCGCGCCGACCTGCGACTCCTTCCGCCACGAACCGACCTCGGTCAGGCGGGGGTACTTGCGGATCTCGATGCGCCACCCCTGGTCTTCGGTGAGGTGGAAGTGCAGGCGGTTCAGGCGGTGGGCGGCGAGCTGGTCGATGACCCGCATGACCTCGTGCTTCGTACGGAAGTGCCGGGCCACGTCGAGCATGACGCCCCGCCACGCGAACGCCGGGGCGTCCTCGACGGTGACGGCGGCGAGCGTCCACGGACCCGAGCCCACCCGGCCCTTGCGGTACACGTCGGCGGGCAGGGACTGCAGGAGCGCCTGCACCCCGTAGAAGACGCCCGCCGCGGAGCCGCCGGTGACCTCAACACGATCGGCGGTCACGACGAGGCGGAACGACTCCGACCGGTCCCCGCGGGGCCCCTCGGGCAGCGAATCGTCGTCGGCCACGCGCAGCGCGATGACGTCGGCACCCGGCGCGACCGCGTCCGAGGCGTCGTCGGCGTCCCGCACCGGGAGACCGGTCGACCCCCGCAGTGTCTGCTGCAGGTACAGTCGGACCGACCCGGACGCGGCGTCCGCGGCGATGCGGGTCGTCGGCGTGATCGCGAAGGCGCCCACACCGGGTTCGGTGCGGCGCGGCCGTGGGATGAGCATGTCGGAGTCCACCATTCCTCAATGATCTTTCGTAATATGGAGGCTATGGCCGTGGATGAGACCGTGTCAACGCTTCCGAGCGGCGTCGTCGGCAGCACGCCGGGGATGCTCCGGCTCATCAACTCACGCGCGATCCTCGACGAACTCTTCCGCGACGACCGTTCGCACACCGTGACCGAGCTCAGCCGGATCGTCGGGCTGTCCCGCCCCACCGTCGAAGCAGCGCTCGCCGACCTGGTCGACGAGGGCTGGGTGACCGAGGCCGAGGCGATCGCGACCCCGAACAAGGCCGGCCGACGCGCCAAGCGCTTCCGGGCCGACGCCGCGGCCGGGTCGGTGCTCGGGGTGGACCTCGGGCTGCACGGCATCGTCGGGCTCCGGTCGGACCTCCGCGGTCAGCAGCTCGCGCGGGTGGAGGAGGTCTACACCGACCTCGCCTCCGCCGAGCAGGCGTGGGAGAGCGTGCAGGACGTCGTCCGGCGGCTCGTCGAGGGCACGGACCCGTCGACGCTCCTCACCGCCACGTTCGGGGTGCCGGCGGTCGTCGACCGCTCCGGGGAGATCGACTACACCGTCGCCGTCCCGCAGTGGGTGGAACGTCGGGTGCCCGGTCGGATCGGCGACCTGTTCCCCGGAGCGGCGACCTTCTTCGACAACGACGCGAAGCTCGCCGCGACCGCCGAGACGATGTGGGGCCGCTTCCGCGGCGTGCAGGACGGCCTGTACCTGGTGATGGGGCGACAGATCGGCGCGGCATACCTCGTCGACGGCGCGCTCGCCCGGGGTGCACGCGGCGCAGCGGGCGAGATGGGCGGGCTCGCGTCCACCGGCTGGCCGGACGCGCCGTCCCGACTGGAGGCGCGGATCCCGTCCGGCTCGGACGTCGAGTCCGTCATGGCCGCGGCCGGGCAGGGCGACGCCGCGGCCGCGGCAGCGGTCCGGGCGCTCGCCGAGGACGTCGCGCCCGGCGTCGTGCAGCTCATCGCGACGATCGACCCCGAGGTGGTGGTCGTCGGCGGCGAGGTGCTGCCCGCGGCCGACGTGTTCTGTGCGGCACTCGCGGACGTCGTCACGCCCCAGCTCCGGCACCCGGTCGACATCGTCCCCTCGACGGTCGGACGCGACGCCGTCGCCCGGGGCGCACTCGCGCGATCGCTCACGCACGTCCGCACCTCGCACATGGGTCTCGGGTGACGTCCAGCCCGCACGCCTGTTCCTGACAGCCCGTTCAGGGATGCTGGTCCCATGACGACTGCCGTGGCCCGGGCCACCCCCACCATGACCGTCGCCGCCGGCGACCCCGCGCAGGACCCCGAGACGGGAGGCCTGTCCGGGTTGGTCCTGCAGCTCATCGACGCGCTCGGCGAGTGGGGCGTCGCGCTCATGCTCTTCATCGAGACGGTGTTCCCGCCGATCCCGTCCGAGGTGATCCTGCCGCTCGCAGGGTTCCTCGCCGGTGCGGGCCGGATGGACCTCGTGCTCGTCCTGGTCCTGGCGACCCTGGGCTCGTGGCTCGGCGCGCTGGTGCTCTACTGGCTCGGCGCGGTGATCGGCTTCGAGCGGACCACGCGGTGGCTCGGGAAGCTGCCGCTCGTCGACGAAGACGACTTCCGGAAGGCAGCCGACTGGTTCCACCGGCACGGCAAGAGTGCGGTGTTCTTCGGCCGGTTCGTGCCGGTCGTCCGGAGTCTCATCTCGCTGCCCGCGGGGGCGGACCGCATGCACCTCGGCACGTTCTCGGTGTTCACGATCATCGCGAGCGGGATCTGGAACGGTGCGCTCGTCCTGCTCGGCGCGGCGTTCGGCACCCAGTACGACCGGGTGGAGCAGTACACCGAGTGGATCGACCGTGCACTCTACGTCGTGATCGCGGTGGTCGTCGTCACCTTCGTCGTGCGCCGGGTGCGGCGTGCCCGCCGTTCGCGTCGGGTCGGGGCCGATCCGGCGGGTGACTGACGACCCCGACGGCGCTCACGCCTTGGTCAGCGCGGACTCCTTGTGGGCGGCCTGCTTGCCGGACTTCTCCGACTCGACGATCCAGTACGGGTCGTCCTCCGTCGGCTTGAAGGTCTGACCGTCGAACTCGAAGTCCTGCGTCTTCCGCTCGACGACCTTCCCGGTGGTCTTCCCCTGCGACGTGTTCCAGTGCACCTGGTCGCCCTTCGACAGCGCCATGCGGTCCTCCTCGTGTGATCGCTCACTGCATCGGACCTCGAAGCGTACCCCGAGGCATCCGCACGACCACAGGGAAGTGGGCCCATCACGATGTCATAACGCCCGCGCGCAACCGGGGGCGGCCGCGTACCGTAGTGGGTGAGTCACCTCGTTGGCAACTGCCACGGATCACCCGGCTCTGGACGGAACGACGCAACATGACCCTGCTCGAGAGCGCACGGGCGGACACGGTCCTCGCCGGCAGGTACCGACTCGTGAAGCTGATCGGCACCGGTGGCATGGGCTCCGTGTACGAAGCGCGCGACGAGCACACCTACCGCGCGGTCGCCGTGAAGCTCTTCGCAACGCCGGAGTCGATGACCACGGCCGACCGGGTCCGCCAGGAGCGTGAGATCCGGCTGCTGAGCATGCTGTCGCACCCCGGGCTGATCCCGCTGTACGACGCCGGCACGCACGACTTCGAGGACGGTCCGCACCGGTTCATCGTGATGGAGCTCATCGCGGACACGACGCTCCTGCGCCGTCTCGCCGAAGGGCCACTCCACAACTACGAGGTGGCCGACCTCGGTGCGCAGCTCGCCGACGCGCTGGCCTACGTCCACTCCCGAGGCATCGTGCACCGCGACGTGAAGCCCGCCAACATCCTCATCAGCGACGAGGGGTCCTCCGGATTCGCCCGGACGGTGAAGCTGACCGACTTCGGCGTCGCCCACTTCGTCGACGGGTCGCGACTGACGAACGACGGCACGATCATCGGGACAGCCGCGTACCTCAGCCCGGAGCAGGTCGCCGGGGAACCGATCGGGTTCGCGACCGACGTCTACTCGCTCGGGCTCGTGCTGCTCGAAGCGCTGACGGGCAAGCAGGAGTACTCGGGCACGCTCATCGAGGCAGCGCTCGCCCGGCTCCGTCGCGATCCGGAGATCCCGGACGGCATCGCTCCCGAGTGGCGCGACCTGCTCACGCGGATGACCGCACGCGACCCCGAGCGCCGCCCCACCGCGGTGGCGATCGCGAGCGCCCTGCGCGGCGGCTCGACCCAGATCACCGGGCCGGTGCCGCTGGGCCCGCAGCGCGTGCAGCACAAACGCGACCACCGGCTGCACCGTGCCGCACACCGCCACGCCAAGCGCGGCACGTTCGTGGTGGTGCGCCGCTGGCGCCGACGGAACGTGTTCGTCGGGTCGTTCGCGGCGTTCGGCGTGCTGGTCGCCTGCGCGGCGTCGTACGTCGCCGGCACGCTGCACTGACTCACCCCGGCAGCTGCCGCTCCGCGTGTCCAGCGTCCCTGGCAGGATGGACGGCATGACCGACCAGCGCTGGATCAAGATCTGCGGCCTGTCCACGCCCGAGACCGTGGACGCCGCCGTCGACGCCGGCGCCGACGCGGTCGGGTTCGTCTTCGCCGCGGGCAGCCCCCGGACCGTCACCGCCGACCTCGCGAAGGAGCTCGTCGAGCGGGTGCCGGAGGGCATCGACGCCGTCGGGGTGTTCCGCGACCAGGAGATCGACGAGATCGTCGGCATCGCCTCGGCCGTCGGACTCACCACGCTGCAACTGCACGGCGGGGAGTCCGCGACCGACTTCGCCCGCGCCCGTGACGCCGGGTTCTTCACGATCCGCGCGGTCGCCGCCGAGGACTACCTGCGCGAGACGCCCGAACAGCGTGCCTCGTTCGACCACGACCTGCTGCTGCTCGACGCCGCGGTGCCCGGCAGCGGCAGGCTCATCGACCCCGCCACGATCGACGGCCGGGTGGACGAAGCGTGGATCCTCGCGGGCGGCCTCACCCCCGCGAACGTCGTGGCCGCGGTCGAGGCGCTCGACCCGGACGGCGTCGACGTGTCCAGCGGCGTCGAGTCGGAACGCGGCGTCAAGGACGTCGCGAAGATCCGGGCGTTCGTCGAGGCGGTCCGCAGCATCCCCTGACGGGCGAGCCGCGCCTCCTGTCCGTCAGCGCAGGGTGGGGACCAGCTCGGTGAGGAAGGCCTCGGTGTCCTCCCAGCCCTCGACGGCGTGGCAGGGCACGCCGAGGGCCTTCACCGGGTAGTCGTTGCCCTCGGGGTCGAGCCGGTCGCCGACGAACAGCATGTCGTCGAGCGGGATGCCGGTGAGCTCGGCGAGGCGGCGCATCCCGTAGGCCTTGTCGATGCCCTTGCGGGTGATGTCGACGCTCGTCGACCCGCCGGACCGGACCTCCAGGTCGGGCAGCTCCGCCTGCACGAGGCGACGCAGGTGGTCCTTCTTCTCACCGGTCGGGTCCCACTGCTTCTTGACGTCGACGGGAGCGCTCTGGCCGAGCGCGGAGAACGTGATCTGGGAACCGCGGTCCTCGAGGATCGGTCCCCAGGTGCGGGACTCCCAGTACCCGGCCGACCGTGCCTGCGACTCGACCGCGGCGAGGGCTCGCGCCTTCTGCTCGTCGGTGAGGTCCTCCGCGTACTGCAGGGCCCAGTCGTCCCCCGCCCAGCGGTAGTACGCGGTGCCGCAGGTCGGCAGCAGGTGCAGGTCGTCGAGCACCAGGCCCGCCCGCTTCCGCAACGGACTGACGAGCTGCTGCTCGAACTGCTGGAAGTTCCCGCCGGAGATGACCGCGACCGGCACGACCTCGAGCAGGGACGCGAACGTCTCGAGCATGCGGGGGTCGAGTGCGGACTTCGAGGGGGCGAGGGTGTCGTCCAGGTCGAAGGCGACGAGGTGGGGCGTGGTCATGCCACGATCCTGCCAGGTCCGCGTCGATGGAACGCCGGGTGTCAGGCCCGGTGGGTCGCGGGCACGCGGTCGCGGGCGTAGGTGATGTCCGTGTAGCCGTGCGGTGCGGGGTTCCCGTCGTCGTCGAGGTTGACGAACACCACCTCGTCGATCGTGAGGATGCTGCGGTGGGTGAAGAGGTTGCGGGCCTCGGCGCGCATCGTCAGCGAGGTCCGGCCGAATCGGGTGGCGACGAGCCCGATCTCGACGATGTCGCCTTCCTTCGCGGAGGAGACGAACTCGATCTCGGACATGTACTTCGTCACGACCCTGCCGTTGCCGAGCTGGATGATGGCGTACACCGCGGCTTCCTCGTCGATCCAGCGGAGCAGACTCCCACCGAACAGGGTGCCGTTCGCGTTGAGGTCCTCGGGGCGGACCCACTTGCGCGTGTAGAAGTTCATCTCGGGTTCTGGTGCCTGCTGCATGTCAGTACATGCTACGCGGCCGCGCTCCCGATCGGGAACGCGGCCGCGGGGTGGAGCGGTGTCACTCCTTGACGAGCACGACCTCGTCGAGGGGGATCCGGGTGCGCGGTGCGACCTCGCGCTCGGCCGCCTTCTCGTCGAGCTGCGAGGGGTCGGCGACGGTCCCGATCGCGGTCACCGTGTACGGCAGCAAGCGTTCCGGCAGGTCGAACGCGGCGCGCAGCCCCTCGGCGTCGATGCCCGCCATCTGGTGCACGTGCAGGCCCTCGGCGTGCGCCTGGACGGTGAGCGCGGCGAGCGACTGACCGAGGTCGTACTGGGCGAACGCGCGCTCCTCGCCGTCCTCCGACACCGTCTCGAGCACGCCGACGACGAGTGCGCTGGCGCGGAACGCCCACGCGGCGTTGAAGCCGAGGAGGTTGTCGTTGATCTTGCGGAACGTCTCGGTCCCGCGGCGGCCGGCGACGAAGCGGCGCGGCTGGAGGTTCATGGCCGACGGAGCCCAGCGCGCGGCCTCGAGGACGGCATCGAACTGCGCGTCCGAGATCGTCGCGGTCTCGTCGTAGGAGCGGGGGCTCCACCGTTCCTCGAGCAGGGGGACGAGGGGCTGGCTGGAGTCCGTGGAGCGCGTGAGGGTGCTGGGGTTCGTCGAGGTCATGGTGACTGCAACGGTATTCGATGCGTACGCATTTCCGTTCTGAGTGACGTCACATGGTGCAAGGATGGTGGCGATGGGTGGCGTCTTGACGGGGTTCGCGATCATCGGCGCGATCATCGCCGCCGGGTACGTCGTCGGACGGATCGGACTCCTCGGTCAGCACGCCCAGTTCGTGATGAGCCGGCTCGCGTTCTTCGTGCTCATGCCGTGCCTGCTCTTCCACACGATCGCCACGGCGGACATCCACGTGCTGCTCTCGCCGATGCTGTGGGTGTCGCTCCTCAGCGCGGTCGTCGTCGCGCTCGGGGCCGGGACGGTGTTCCGCGTGGTGCTCCGTCGACCGCTCACGACGACCACGGTCGGGGCGCTCGCGGCGAGCTACGTGAACGCGAACAACATCGGGCTGCCGGTCGCCGTGTACGTGCTCGGGCAGGCCACCGCCGTCGTGCCCGTCATCCTGCTGCAGCTCATCGTGCTCGCGCCGATCGCGCTGACCGTCCTCGACGCGGCGACCTCGTCCGGCGGGAGCTGGGGCCGCCGGATCTCGGGGCCGTTCCGCAACCCGATCATCATCGCCTCGCTCCTCGGGCTCGTCTTCTCCGCCACCGGTGTCCGGCTGCCGACACCGGTGCTCGAGCCGTTCTCGCTCGTGGGTGCCGCGGCCGTCCCGGTGGTGCTGCTCTCGTTCGGGATGAGCCTGCACGGAGCCACTCCGCTGCGCGACCCGGCCACCCGCACGGACGTCGTCGTCGCGTCGGCGATCAAGCTCGTGGTGATGCCCGCCGTCGCGTTCGTGTTCGCCCGGTTGGTGTTCGGGCTCGGTGCGCAGGACGTCTTCGTGCTCACGACGCTCGGGGCGCTGCCGTCGGCGCAGAACGTCTTCAACTACGCGCAACGGTACGGGGCCGCCGTGCCGGTGGCGCGGGACGTCGTGCTCATCTCGACGATCGGGTCCGTGCCGGTCCTCGTCGCGGTGGCGGCGCTGCTGCACCCGTAGCGGCGGTCGGCCGGCACGGTCCGCTCGGTGAGTGCGCATCATCCGTCGGACTCGGCGGGCCCGAGCGGCACGCGTCGCCCGCTCGGCGTGCAGCGCACGGCGCGTCGTGCCCGCTCGGGTGGGGCAGACGGGAGGCGCGGTGCGGGCTGGCGCTGCGCCTCCAGGCCGACGAGTGGTGCGGTCGGGAGACGCGGTGCGGGCGCGCGTACCGTGGGCGCCACCGACGAACGAGGAGGTCCTCATGGACACGATGGCGATGATGAAGACGATGTCGACGGCCGAGATGCCGGTGACGATGGACGCCGAGATGGTGCAGGACGCGATCATGGCGATGAACGGCGCCTCGATGGCGGCGACGATGTGCTCCGCGACCGACATGCAGTCCGGCGAGGACATGATGGCCACCTGCGCCGCGATGTGCGCCAACACCGCGATGGTGGCCGACACGGCGATGCGCGTCATGATGCGGCCGGCCGGGACCGACGCCGAGTCGATGCGGGCGGTGCTCACGGCGGCCGTCGCGATGGGGAAGACCTGCGCCGAGGAGTGCCGGAAGCACGCCGACATGCACGAGTGCTGCCGCTACTGCGCCCTCGCGTGCGCCGAGATGGTCGAGAAGACCGAGGCGCTCCTGGGCTCGATGGCGGCCTGAACCGACCCGACCTCAGGCGGCGCGGGCGGTCGTCGCGCGTCCGCCGACCGTGAGGATCTCGGCGACCGGGTGGTGGGCGACCGGATCGCCCGTGCTGACGACCTGCTGCGCGTCTGCCAGCCGGAGCGTCGCGACGCCACCGTCGAGGAAGGCGACCACGACGTCGGCGTGCCCGGACTCGAGGACGATGCCGTCCCTCCAGGCCCGGGGGTTCGCGCCGGCCATGGCGCGCTGGATCGGAAGGATCGTCGACGGGGTCGTGCGGGACATGGCTTCACCTGCTCTCGGAGGGGTTCGGTGCAGGAAACCTACGTCGCACCGGGCCCGCACGTCGACGAGCGGGGACCCGCGGCGTAACAGAACCGGGCAGACCGTCAGAAGATCATCGGACGGTCGTCGTCGAGCGACGTCTCGAGGTCGAGGTCGACCGTCACCGGGACGTGGTCGCTCGGGGCGTCGCCCTTCCGCTCGTCTCGGTGGATGCGGGCGTCGGTGACGACGTCGGCGAACGCCTCGGAGCCGAGGACGAAGTCGATGCGCATGCCCTCGTTGCGGGGGAACCGCAGCTGCTTGTAGTCCCAGTAGGTGTAGCCGTCCGGGACGATCGGCCGGACGACGTCCTGCAGTCCGCGGGCCTCGAACTCACGGAAGGCGGCGCGCTCCGGCTCGCTGACGTGCGTCGCGCCCTCGAACACGGCCATGTCCCACACGTCGGTGTCGAGCGGTGCGACGTTCCAGTCACCCATCAGCGCGAGCGGCTGCTCCGGCGCCGCCTCGATCCACTCCGCGGTGCGGTCGGCGAGCTGGGCGAGCCAGTCGAGCTTGTACGTGTAGTGCGGGTCGCCGAGCTCGCGGCCGTTCGGGACGTAGAGGCTCCACAGGCGGACACCGTCGACGGTGACGCCCATCGCACGCGCCTCGACCGGCAGGTCCGGCCCCTCGTGCCCCTTGAGGAAGCCGGGCTGACCGGGGAAGTCCCGGGTGACATCGTCCATGGGGAGGCGGCTCGCGAACGCGACGCCGTTCCACTGGTTCAACCCGTGCGCCTCGACCTGGTAGCCGGCGGCCTCGAACGCCTCGACCGGGAACTGCTCCGGCTTGCACTTGATCTCCTGCATGCCGAGGACGTCGACGTCCTCACGCACCAGCCAGTCGACGATCCGACCCACTCGGGTGCGGACGGAGTTCACGTTCCAGGTCGCCACGCGCATGGGTCCGAACCTACCGTGGCGCGGCCGCACGACCGCCACGCGTGGCGACACCGCTCTCGGGCGCGGCACGGCACGATGGTGTTCCCTGGACACCAGGACGAGACTGCATCGGAGGCACTCATGGCATCGACGACGAACCGCGTCGACGGGACCGAGACGACCGGCACCACGACGACGCAGGTGACCACCAAGGGCAGGACGATCATCGACGACACGGTCGTCGCGAAGGTCGCAGGCATCGCCGCCCGCGACGTTCCGGGCGTCTTCGCGCTCGGCGGCAACGCAGCCCGGGCGTTCGGGGCCATCCGCGACGCCATCGGGTCGAGCGCGCTCGGCCAGGGCGTGCGCGTCGAGGTCGGCGAGACGCAGGTCGCCGTCGACCTGACCATCGTGGTCGACTACCCGACGCCGATGATGGAGGTCGCGACCGCGGTCCGGGCCGCCGTCACCAGTGCCGTGACCGAACTCGTCGGGCTCGAGGTGACCGAGGTCAACATCGCCATCAACGACGTGAACATCCCGGGCCTCGGCGGCGTGGGTGACGAGTCCGAGGGTCGGGTCCGGTGAACGCCACCGTCGTCGGCATGGGTGTCGGCGCGCTCCTCGCGATCGTCGCGCTGACCCTCGGCTTCTGGGCCTTCGTCGTCGTCGCGGTCTTCATGGCCGTCGGTGGCCTGGTCGCCCGGATCGCCACCGGGGACGTCGACTTCCGACGGCTGCTCGACGTGCTCCGCGGACGCCGGAGCTCGTCGTGAGCCTCGCCGCCGGTCATCCGGTCCCCGGCTACGACCGCATCGGTTCGGCCGCCCTCGTGCACACCGCCCAGGCGGTCGCAGCGGAGGCGCTCCACGTCCCGTACCGCCAGACACGCGCACGGGTCGCCGGTGACGGGCACGGCGCGCTCGCCGTGGACGTCACCGCGCCGCTCGCCGTGCCCGTGCTGGGGAGCCACGCGGTCCCCGCCGAACCCGTGGTCGCGACGGCGCACCGCGCCCGGGGCGTCATCGCCGAACGGCTGCGGTCCATCACCGGTCGCCAGGTCGCGGTCGTGGACGTGACGTTCTCGTCCTCCGTCGTTGACACCCCGAGGAGGGTCCGGTGACCGACCGATCGTTCCCCGCCGAGCCCGCACCGTCGACGGGCCGGACGCACGACCGGGTGTACCGGCGCATCCTCCGACGCGAGACGAACGCCTCGCGGTCCGGTGCCGTCGTCGTCGCGATGCTCGTCACGCTCGTCGTCGCCGCGGCGGCCGTCTTCGCCGCAGCCCTCGTCCTGCTCGACCAGCGGGTGCTCGGCATCGACCCGCGCGACCTCGTCGACGCGGCCCGACGGGCTCCCCGCGGGCTCGACACCACCGTGGTCGTCGGGATCGGCGCCATCATCGCCGTCGTCGGGCTCGTGTTCCTCGCCCAGGCGCTCCTGCCGCAGCGTCGGCCACGACACGTGATGTCCTCCGAGCGGCTCGCCGTCGTCGTCGACGACGAGGTGCTCGCGTCCGCCGCCGCCCGCGCGGCACGGTCCGCGACGCGTCTCGGACCCGACGCCGCCGTCGGCACCGTCGGCCGTCGGACGGTCGACGTCGTGCTCCGGCCCGCAGCGGGCGTCGACGTCCCGGCGGTCGCCGCCACCGAGGCCGTGCAGGCCGAGCTCGCCGCGATCGATCCCGGACCGGCCGTCACCGCTCGGGTCCGCGTGCAGCCGACCGGACGGGTGGACGGATGAACGCCACCAACCGTGTCGTCGGCCGTACGGCACTCGTGCTCGTCGGACTCGCCCTGCTGGTCCTCGGGGTCGGCGTGGTCCTCGTGCAGACCGCCCCGTGGGCCGCGACCGCCTGGCACGACATCGGCGGCTCGCTCGGCGACCTGGGCAGGGACACCGCTCGGGACGCCTCGGTCACCGCGTGGACGTGGGTCCTCGGCGGCGGCGTCGTGCTCGGCGTCCTCGCCCTCGTCGTGCTGACCACCATCGGCGGGGGACGCGTCGGCACCGTGGTCGAGGACGACGGATCCGCCGGCGGGGTGGCCGGGACCGTCCGGATCGACGCCGCCGCGGTGCAGCACGCCCTCTCGTCGGCGATCGGCAGCATGCCCGAGATTGGTTCGCTGGCCGTCGACGTCTACCGCGTGCGCGGTGACCGTGCGATCCGCATCCGGGTGCGACCCCGACGCGGTGCCTCACCCCGCGACGTCACGACCGGCATCGAGCGGATCGTCACCGACCTCGACGCGCTGCTCGGTGACCGCCTGCCGGTGCTCCTCGAGATCGCCCGCGGCGGCGCCGGAGCCGGCCGCACCGATCGGGTGCACTGAGGTCCCCGTGCGCCGCTCGGTCGACGGGATCGCCCGCGCGGACGATGGCGTCCCGGTGCCGCGCGTCGTCGCCGACGTCGCGCGCGGTCGACCCGTGCGGGCCGTGTGGGTGAACCAGATCGGCGGACGGACGTTCCGGATCGGTGAGGACGATAGGCCCGACGAGTACGTCAAGGTGCTGCCCCACGCGTACTCGCGGTGGATCGTCGGCGAGGCCGCTCGGCTGACGTGGGCGTCCCGGTACGCTCGGGTTCCCGAACTCGTCGACCACGGTTCGGACGACGACGGTGTGTGGCTCCGGACGCGGGCGCTCCCCGGCTGGAGCGCCGTCGACCCCCGGTGGCGCGAGCGACCCCGGACGGCGGTGATCGCGGCCGGCGAGGGACTCCGCGCACTGCACGACGCGCTGCCCGTGGCGGACTGTCCGTTCGAGTGGTCGACGGCCGGACGTGCCGCCCGGGCACGGGCTGCCGGGGCGGACCCCGACCGCCTCGGCCCGGAGCCGCCGACCGACCGGATCGTCGTCTGCCACGGCGACCCGTGCACCCCGAACACGCTCATCGGTGCCGACGGGCGGTGGGCCGGACACGTCGACCTCGATGCGCTCGGGATCGCGGACCGCTGGGCGGACCTGGGCGTGGCGACGATGGCGTTGGGCTGGAACTACGGGCCGGGGTGGGACGAGCTGTTCCACGAGGCGTACGGGCTGCCGATGGACGAGGAACGGACCGCGTGGTACCGCGCGCTCTGGAACCTCGACGACGACGGCATCGACGACGACGACCACCCCGACGTCGACGTCCGCAGCCGGACGGGCGCGGGGGACTAGAAGGCCACGCCGCGTGCCCGCATGAAGGGCACCGGGTCGGTCGTCGCGCCGTTGACGTGCACCTCGAAGTGCGTGTGGCACCCGGTGGAGTTGCCGGTCGAACCGACGAGGGCGATCAGCTGGCCCGCCGTCACCTGCTGGCCGCGGCTCACCCGGAAGCCGCCGTTGACGATGTGCCCGTACGCGGTCTGCACACCGCCGCCGTGGTTGATACGGACGTAGTTGCCGTACCCGCCGTACCAACCGACGTAGTCGACCGTGCCCGCGGACGCCGCGACGATCGGGGTCGAGCAGCCGCTCGTGAGGTCGAGCCCGTCGTGCTTGATGACGGTGCCGTAGATCGGGTGCACGCGGTAGCCGTACGGGCTGATCACGTACCCGCTCGCCGGGCGGACCCAACCGGTGCCGGAGCCGGAGCCGGCAGCACCGTCCGAGCCCGTGCCGACCGACCCGCTCCCGCTCCCGCCGCCGGCCGCCGCTCGTGCCGCAGCCGCCCGTGCCGCCGCTTCGCGCGCGGCCTTCTCCTCCGCCGCCTTGCGGGCGGCCTCGCCCTTCGCGAACTCGGCCTCGGTCCGTACCCGGCCGGAGGTGAGCGTCGCGAGCTGGGCGTCGAGCCGCGCCTTGTTGCTCTGCTGTTCGTCGTAGGCGGCCTGCACCTGGTCGGCCGCGGCCTGGGACGCCTGCATCCGCCGTTGGGCCTCGGCCGCGAGGTCCGCGAGCTTCTCGGACGCCCGGTCGGCCTGTGCGGTGAGCGCACGGGCCACCGACGCGTCCGCCGTCGCCGCTGCCTCGACCCGCTCGGCCTGCTCGGACAGCTTGCTGAGCGCCCCGAGGTTGTAGAGGAGGTCGCTGGCGTCGGCGCCGCCGGAGATCACCGATGCGGTGACGTCCGCCCCGCCGGATCGCGCCATCTGCGCCGCGAACTGGCCCGCTTGCGCCGCGCTCTGCTCGGCGAGGTCGGCGTGTTCCTCGGCGTCGGCGCGGAGCCGCTGTTCCTTGTCGGCGGCGTCCTGTGCCTCGCGCTGTGCGTCGTAGAAGGCGTCCCCGAATCGCTCGGCCTCGGCCTCGGCCGCCTTCACCTTCGCCGACAGGCCGGAGATGATGCCGCGGATCTCGGTGATCTGTTCCTGCTTCGCGGATTCCTGACCGCGGGCCGCGAGCACCTCGTCCCACGAGGGGTAGGTCGCCGCGCTGGCGACCGGTGCGTCGACGACCACCGTGCCGAGCAGGCCTGCGAGGGCGATTCCGGCGGCAGCGAGTCGCAGACGCACGGCGGTGCGGGCGGCGGGACGGGTGTCGGGACGGGGCACGTCCACGAGCCTATACATCCGTACAGGCAGGACGACCCCTCGGCACGCGACTGTGGAGAACTCCGCCGGGATCAGAAACCGCGATCGCGTCGGATCGCGTCGGCGCTGTCGACCACGTCACGCTGCAACACCCGGGCCCCGGCCGTGCCCGCGTAGTCGTACACGTCGAAGCCGGTGCAGTGCGTGATGGCGGCCGGGCTGCCGAGGGAGTCCTCGACCGCGGTCGTCCAGACGTCACCCGACCCGATCACGACGAAGGTGGGAGCGGCATCGCGGTAGGCGCCGAGGTCGACGAGCCACGGGTACGTCTGGAACGTGTCGCGGACCTGCAGCAACTGCACGTTCGTCGATGCGTAGGTGGCGAGTGGTCGGACGGTCCAGAACTGCCCGACGCCGACGACGTGACGGCCGGCGGCCCAGCGGTCGAGGCAGACCGCCGGGTCGTAGCGTGCCTGGGCCACCGCGCGAACCGTGCCCGGTGTCGTGGCGACGCCGGCGAGGAGCACCCCCGCGGCCGCGAGTGCGAGCACCGCCCGGATCCCGCGACGGGGCCGGTGCACGCGAGTGCGGCGGACGGCCGTGCGCGCGAGCTCCGCGACCGCGACGAGTGCGAGGAGCGGCGCGGTCACGACGGGCTCGAGGTAGCGCGGGGTCTCGGACCCGGCGACGACCACGCCGATCGACACGGCGGCGACCGTCACGAGGGGCAGCGCCGCGGCGACCAGCACCGTGCGCGAGGTCCGGACCCGCCACGCCCACACCGTCCCGCCGACGGAGAGCAGCACCCCCACGAAGAGGAGCAGCAGCCCGGCGTCCCCGGCCGCGGACGCCGCACGGTCGTCGGTGAGCGCGGCGAAGAACCCGAGCGTCGGCGCTGCACGGGACGGTTGCACGTAGGTCGACGGGTCGAGCGACACGAACGGGCGCAGCGGGATCCGGATCAGGTACCCGACGACGGAGCCGAGCGTCACGGTGCCGGCGAGCAGGAGCACCGGACGCCACGGCAACCGACGGGCGAGGGCGAGCAGCACGAGGGTGATGACGACCGGCGCCCCGGACCACGGCACGTACAGCGGGTTCGACGCGGTGGTGCACGCGGCGACCAGGCCGAGCACGACGAGCACCGGCACGGACGCCCGGCCGACCCGGACCGCGCGGAGCACCAGGACGGCGGTACCGAGCATCGCGAGCACCGCCCCGTAGTAGTACGTCGTCGTGAGGAGCAGGGACGCGAGTTCGAGGGAGGTGGCCGTGGCGGAGGACTCGGTCAGCACCAGGAGCGTCACGAAGCCGAGCGCCACGGCGCTCACCGCGATCCGCGCGGACCGCCGGGCGGCGGGCATGAGCTCGTTCGCGGCGGCGCGGACGAGCGCGTACACGGCGAGCAGCACGAGCACCCCGTTGAGCGCCAACGCCTGCTGGGGCGTCGCGGTCACCAGGGAGCAGAGGAGGTAGACCGGCAGCTCCGGGAAGAAGAACAGCGCCGGCGACATCGCCCACTCGAACGGCTGCCCGAGCTGGATCGAGCGCTCGACGAGGGGCAGCAGGACGGAGTCGCCGTCGTACCAGAGGAGTGCCACCCGTGCGGTCGCGACGACGTGGCGCAGCGCGATGACGGCCAGGGCGGTCGCGACCAGGGCGCCCAGCGCCTCCTGGCCGACCGCGATCCGTCGCGCACGCCACCGGGCGTCGGCGGTGCCACGGGCCAGCTCGGTGGCCGGGCGCGCGTCGGAGGGCATGACCGGAGCGTACCGAGCGTCGCTCGGGGACGGCCGACCCGAGGCAGGGAGCGCGGTGCGGGGCCGAGCGGCTAATCTTGTGGGCTGTGACCGACGCGCGCGACCAGCTCATCCAGTTCATCACGGACGAAGCGGTGTTCCACGGCGACTTCACCCTCACCAGTGGGAAGAAGGCGACGTACTACATCGACCTTCGCAAGGTGAGCCTCGACCACCGCGTCGCCCCCCTCATCGGGCAGGTCATGACCGACCTCGTCGCCCAGGTGCCCGACGTCGCGGCCGTCGGCGGGCTGACCATGGGCGCCGACCCGATCGCGAGCGCCGTCCTGCACCAGGCCGCCGCGCGTGGCCTGGCCTACGACGCCTTCGTGGTGCGCAAGGAGCCGAAGGACCACGGTCGCGGCAAGCAGGTCGAGGGACCGGACCTGCGGGGCAAGCGCGTCGTCGTGCTCGAGGACACCTCCACGACGGGCGGGTCGCCGCTGAAGGCCGCCGAGGCGCTCGAGCGCGAGGGCGCGATCGTCGCGGCCGTCGCCGTCGTGGTCGACCGCGCCACGGGTGCGAAGGAGACGATCGAGGCCGCCGGGTACCCGTACTTCGCGGCGATCGGGCTGGCCGACCTGGGGCTGAGCGCATGACCGGGGAGCGTCCGGACGACGCGCACGAGCCCGACCAGGCCGCCGCTCCCGCAGACGGGGACGGCGGACAGGAGGCTCGGCGTGGGTCCGTCCCGGACGCTCCGTTCCAGGGTCTCCGCAGTGCCGCGGACATCTTCGGCGCCCCGCGTTCGGAACACGAGTGGCCGTCGCGGCGCGAGCGTCGTGCTGCCGAGAAGACCGCTCGTGAGACCGGCGCTCCGCTCCCCGAACCGTTCGACCCGGTCGCGTCGGCGCCGGTCGCGTCGGCCCCGGCCGCGCCGGCCGCCGAGCCCGCGGCGCCGTCCGCGGACGACGACGGTGCGACGCAGGCGATCTCGATGCCCGAGCAGCTCCGTGCACCATCGGAGAACCCTCAGGCGAGCGCCGAGCACGAGCAGGCGACGGTCGGTGAGCGCATCCCGCCCGCTGCTGCCGTCCCGCCGAGTCCGGCGGCTCCGCACCCGTCGTCGATCACCCTGCCGACCGCGCAGTCGCACCGGGACGAGCGCGCCGCCGAGTACCGCGCGATCGAGGAGGAGCGGCGTCGCCTCGACCCGTTCGGCGAGGGGCGCAGCGACGTGGACTGGCTGGGCCGGGCCACCGGCTCGCAGCCGGCCCCCACCGGTCCGGTCGCCGCACAGCCCGTCGGCGTCGAGAACGTGCTGCCGGCCGGCGACGAACCACCGAGCTTCACCGAACTGCTCCGCATCGCCGGCACCGACGGTGAGGCAGCGGGAGCGGCAGAGCGCCCCTTCGACTGGGCGATCCGTGACGACGAGACCGGCGAGGTACCGGCGACGCTGACGACCAGCGCCTTCGACACGACGGCGCTCGCGGGCGGTTCGTGGAACCTCGCCGACGAGTCGGACGACGACGTCGTGTCAGGAGAGCTGCCGACGCCGGTCGACGGGTCGCCCGTCGTCCCGGCGGGCGGGATCGTGGCCGCCCAAGCGACCACGGCCCCGACGGATGCGGACGAGCAGCCGCAGGCCGCGACGGGCACGCCGGAGTGGGCGCCCGCCCCGGCGGACGTGCCGGAGGCCGCACCAGCGCCGACCACGGACGACCGACCCGCGCCCGTCGAGGACGTGACGGGTGGGACGGACGCGGCCCCGCGCCTCCAGGACGCCGCCGGCACCGACGCCACGGACCCCACGGCCGCAGCGGACGCGCCGGAGGGGTCCGACGCACCGACCACCGCGCTGCCCGTCGTGGACTCGCCCTGGTGGGCGGAGCCCGAGGCGACCGTGCCCCCGACCGCCGCACCGCCGCTCGTCGAGCCGGCGTCCGACGCCTCCGCGCCACAGGCGTACCCCGCGCACCTGCCGCCCGCGGTCGGGCAGGACCTCGACGCCGTGATCGGCATCCGCGGCCACGAGTCGGCCGACCGGGACGACGAACCCGCACCCCTCCCGGCAGCCGCTCCCGCCGACCTCGACCAGTCCGAGTGGGACGGCCGGGAGACGAGCGACACGAGCGCGATCAAGGACCTCTTCGGCACCGACGCCGTCGACCAGCTCGGCGACACCGGGTACGACCCGCACGACACTGGGACGCGGATGCTGCCGTCCGTCGGTGCGACCCCCGCGCCCCGGTCGGCGCCGACCCCGGCAGCGCACGCGACCGCGCCGGCCGCCGGCGGTGCCGAGCGCGACAACTTCATCAACGAGGGCTTCGCTCGGCTCCGGAACGAGGGACAGCGCGGCAAGCTGCTGCTCATCTGGGGCTCCGTCGCCATCATCGTGATCCTGCTCATCGCCGTGTTCGCACTGACGAAGTGGATCCTCGGCAACACGATCGAGGACCACACGCCGGCACCGACCTCCACCTCCGCCGCGTCCCAGAAGGCGTCCCCGTCCGCATCGGCGTCCGAAGTGCCCTCGAGCACCCCGTCGCCGACGTCGGGTCTCGCGACGCTGCAGTTCGCGACGACGCCCGCCGCCCCGGGTGAGCACAGCTGGACCGAGCTCGCCGGCGGGGAGTGCCTCTCACCGTTCACGAACGCGTGGGCGCAGACGTACACGGTCGTGGACTGCCAGACGCCGCACGTCGCGCAGCTGACCGCTCGTCTGCCGGTCTCCGCGAACCAGTGGCCGGGCCCCGACGCCCTCGGGACGCAGGCAGCGGAGCAGTGTCAGACCTCGGCCGCCCTCGACACCTCGGCCGCTGCGGCGTACGGGGACGTGCAGGTGCAGGGCTCGTACGCTCCGGACCAGGCCACGTGGGACCAGGGCGACACGTTCATCTCGTGCTTCGTGACCCGGTCGGGCGGCGGGACGATGACGGGTTCGCTCGCACCGCACGCGTAGACCTCGCCCGTCCGCACTTGACCTGGACACGGTGACAAGGTCTTGCATGGTCACATGACCACACTCGCCGATGCACTCACCGACCCGCGTTCCTCGGTCCGCCTGCGCGCCGTGATGGCCGCGGGCACCACCCCGGACCCGGACGACGTCGACGTGCTCGTCGCCCGGTGCGCCGTCGAGCCGGACTTCTTCGTCCGCGACATGCTCACGTGGGCACTCGTGCGACAGCCGGCCGGTCTCGTCGTGCCGCGCGTGGTGCCCGAGCTGCGACGACCCGAGCCCCAGGCGCGGAGCCAGGCCCTGCACACGCTGTCGAAGATCGCGGACCCGAGCACCTGGCCAGACGTCCGGCCGCTGCTCGACGACCCCGACGACGACGTCGCACGAGCAGCCTGGCGCACCGCGGCCGCCCTGGTGCCGGACGAGGAACGAGGCGGGCTCGCACGGGTCCTCGGCACCCACCTCGGCCGGGGATCCCGCGAGACGCGGCTCAGTCTGACACGCGCGATGGCGTCCCTCGGGGAGGAGACCGTGCGCCCCGTGCTCGACGCCGCGGCGGACTCCCGCGACCCGGTGGTGCGCGAGCACGCCGCCGACGTCGAGCGGGTGCTCCGGGACCCGGACGCGGGCAGCGGACTCGCCGTCGAGCACGCCCGACGCACGGTCGCCCTCGGCCGCACCCGGTCGGCGAAGGGGTAGCCGTGCGGATCGGAGCGGTCGCCGAACGGTCGGGGCTGAGCACCCGGATGCTCCGGCACTACGACCGCACGGGTGTCGTCCGGCCGAGCGGCCGTGCGGTGAACGGGTACCGCGAGTACAGCGACGACGACCTCCGTCGGATCTTCCACGTCGAGAGCCTGCGCTCCCTGGGCCTCTCGCTCGCCGAGGCGGCACGCGCCCTGGACGACCCCGCGTTCGCGCCGGCCGACCTCGTCGCGGAACTCGCCCGGCGGACCGAGGAACGCATCGCGGACGGTCAGGAACTGCTCGCCCGGTTGCGAGCGGTGGAGGCCGCGACGCCCGACGCCTGGTCGGACGTGCTGCGGACGACGCGACTGCTCCGAGCCCTCGGATCGGAGCACGCGGGACTCCGCCAGCGTGTGGCGCTCGACCGGGACGCCCCGGTGGACGCGCTGGCCCGGGCGTACCTCGCGGAGGACGACACGAACGTCGCGGGCGCCCTGCGCTGGGCGATCGTGCAGGACCCGGCCGCTGCGGTGCCGGTGATCGCCGCCGGCCTCCGCGACGACGACCCGGTCGTCCGACGCCGCGCCGTCGACGCGGCGGCGGCGCTCGCAGCGGCACCGGAACTCCTCGCGACGGCACTCGCCGACACGGACGCCACGGTCCGCACCCGCGCGGCGCTCGCCCTCGCCCGACGGGGTTCGACGGTGGGGGTGCCGGTGCTCGTCCGGCTGGTGCTCGACGGGGAGCACGACGTCGAGGCCGCCGAAGCCCTCGGGACGCTCACGGACACGCTCGGCCCCGGTGCGGCGGCCGACGTCGTCGCTGCCCTGGTGGACGGCGCGTCCGACGCCGTCGAGCGTGCCCGCGTCGCCCAGGCGCTCGCCGAGATCCCCGGCGGCGCCGCGGGTACCGCGCTCGCCGGGTTGGCGCGGGACGGTGACCCCACCGTGGCCCGGACCGCCACGTACGTCCGGTCACGGCGTCCGTCCTGACCAGTGGGGCGGGTCGGGGAAGACGTGGATTCGGGTTCCCGAACAGGCCCGATCGGCTTGCGCACGCCGATCGGAGCGCGCCAAGGTGGAGGCGAAGGGGAGTAGCTCCCAGCGCGTGCATCGACACACTGGCCATCACGACGATCGGCCCGGTGCACCACCCGGAACGTGACCGCACCGGTCGCGCGGGCGAGCGAGACCTTCGGCCGTTCCGCCGTGGCCGAGGTCCTCCCGTGACGCTCCGCCGTGGCTCCGACCAGGAGACCCACATGACCGACACCCTGTCGACCCCCACGTCGGCGCCCGCCGCACCCGCTCCGCGCATGGGCGCCAGCGCCTGGGGCCGCATCGCGATCTGCGTGGTCCTGGCGCTCCCGGCGGTCGTCTTCCGCATCGGTGGGATCGCGCCGAACCCGCTCGTCGACCTCCTCGTGTTCGGCGGTGCGGTCGTCGCGGCCTCGTTCCTGCTCGCCTGGGCCGCCGAGGCCGCGCAGAAGGACATCGCCGGGGCCCTCGCGATCGCGATCCTCGCGCTCATCGCCGTGCTGCCGGAGTACGCCGTCGACCTGTACTACGCGTTCCGGTCCGGCTACGACCCGTCGTACGAACAGTTCGCCGCGGCGAACATGACCGGCTCGAACCGGCTCCTGCTCGGGTTCGGGTGGCCGCTCGTCGTCGTCATCTCGCTCCTCGTGGCACGCCGCTTCGTGCGGACCGGCGCGCTCCCGCAGGCCGCGACCCGGGTGCTCGAGCTCGAGCGGTCCTCCCGGCTGGACATCGGGTTCCTGGCGCTGCTCGCGGTCGTCGCCTTCCTCATCCCACTGCTCGGCTCCATCCCGATGTGGTTCGGGTTCGTGCTGCTCGCAGCGTTCGTCTGGTACCTCTGGCGCGCGTCGAAGGTGGACGACGGCGACGACGACGAGGCACTGCCGGGGATGGCGGGCAACATCGCGTCGATGCCGCAGGCCGCGCGCCGCTGGACGATCGTGGCGCTGTTCGTCGTCGCGGCGGCCGTGATCCTGTCCTCCGCGGAGCCGTTCGCGGACGCCCTGGTGCAGTCCGGCAGCGCGCTCGGCATCGACAGCTACTTCCTCGTGCAGTGGCTCGCGCCCCTCGCGACCGAGGCGCCGGAGTTCATCGTGGCCGCACTCTTCGCCCTGCGCGGCATGGGCGGCGCAGCGATCGGCACGCTCATCGCGTCGAAGGTGAACCAGTGGTCACTGCTCGTCGGGTCGCTGCCGATCGCGCACGTGCTCGGAGGCGGGACGACCGGCGGGCTGCCGCTGGACTCCCGGCAGGTCGAGGAGTTCATGCTCACCGCGTCGCAGACCGTGCTCGGCGTCGCGATCATCATCGCCCTGCGGTTCCACCGGTGGTCCGCCCTCGCGCTCGCAGCGCTGTTCGCGGTCCAGTTCCTCGTGACGGACACGACCGGGCGGTGGGTGCTGAGCATCATGCACCTCGTGGCGGCGCTGGTGGTGCTGTGGATCAACCGACGGGACGTCCTGCCGACGATCACGGCTCCGTTCCGGCGTCCGTCGTCCCCGGTCTTCCGCGACTGACCGGCGGCGCGGGCGCCGTGCCCGCTCCGGGTCAGTCGGCGTCGGGGGCGAGCCAGATCGCGGACGCGGCGGCGGCCGGCAGGTCGACGAGGGACTCCTCGCCGTCGGACGCCCGTCGTGCCACGGCGATCACGCCCGCGTAGTCCCGCACCCGCTCGACCCGCAGGTGGGTCCCGAGGCCGACCCCGAGCTCGTCGAAGTAGCGCAGCAGCGACGGGTCGTCGTCGGAGACCCGGTCGACCGTGCCGCAGCCACCGGGCTCGATCGCACCGAGCAGCGTGCCGGGGGAGTCCGGTACGGTGCCGTCCGCGCGCGGGATCGGGTCGCCGTGCGGGTCGTGGGTCGGGTGCCCGAGGTCGGCGTCGACCCGGTCGAGGAACGTCTCCGACACGGCGTGCTCGAGCGCCTCGGCCTCGGTGTGGACCTCGTCCCACGAGTACCCGAGCCGCTCGACGAGGAAGGTCTCGATGAGCCGGTGTCGCCGGACCATCGCGACGGCCACCTGCTGCCCGAGCGGGGTGAGCACGACCCCGTAGTACGGCGTGTGCTCGATGAGGCCGTCCCGGTCGAGCTTCCGGAGGTTGCCCGACACCGTGGAGGCGGACACCTTGAGCGCCGCCGCGATGTCCCGCGTCGCGAGCCCGGCACCGCCCCGCTCGCCCGCCTTCCAGACGAGCTTCACGTAGTCCTCGGCCATCGTGGAGAGGGACGGCAGACGCATACCGCCAATGGTACGGCGGCACTGGTACAAACAGGACGTGGAACAACCCCGTCGCCGCCGCTGGCCCGTCCCGCCGTCCCTCCTGGTCGGGCTCGCGCCACTCGTGGTGTTCGCCGCCGTCAGCGCCTGGCGCGCCCGCCCGAGCGACGACTACCCGACGCTCGGGCAGACGGTCGAGAGCGTCGTCCGGTCGCTCGTCGTCCCCGAGGGCATCGCCGCCGTGGCGCTCTGCCTGGTCGTCACCGGCCTCGGGTGGTGGCGGATCGCGACCGTCGACCCGACGAGGACGCGACTGCGCTGGACCTGGCTGGCTCCGGCGCTCATCGCGCTCGTCTGCATCGTGCGGCTGCCGCTCGTCGACTGGTCGGCGCTGCCGGTGCGCTACTTCCTCCTGCTCGGCGTCGGGGTGCTGTTCGTCGGGGTGTTCGAGGAACTGATGGCCCGCGGCGTGCTGCTCGTCGGGCTGCGGCGACGTCTGCCCGAGTTCGGCGTGTGGATCCTCTCGTGCGTGCTGTTCGGGCTGCTGCACCTGCTCAACGCCCTCGCCGGTGCCGGTCTCGGGGCCACCCTCGTGCAGGTCGTCTTCGCCGCGTCGTTCGGGTCGACGCTCTACGTCGCCCGACGGCTCACCGGCAACCTGCTCCTCTCCGTGGTGCTGCACGCGTCGTGGGACTTCGGGTCGATCGCCCTCTCGGCGACCGCTGATGTCCACGACCCGTCGGTGGCCGTGCTCGTCGGCGGCGTCGGACTGTTCTCGTTCGGGGTGCTCGCGCTCGGCGTCGTCGCCGGCGGGCTAATCGCCGGGCGGGACGACCGGCCGCGCCGCCTCCGGCGCCGGTGGCGGACGGTCCCGCCCATGGGGGTGTTCGCGGTGTCGTCGGACGAGCCGCGCCTCCCGGCCGCCGTCGGCTGAGCCGGGTCGCGCGACCACCCTGCGCGGCTCCGCGCGGTGCTGCGAGTCCGCACAGGCTGTGGTCCGGTTCACCTTCCGGTGGTCGGTCGTTCCCCACCCCGCAACCGGCGCTCCGTAGGTTCCCGACTGATTCCAGGCCGGTACCGAGAGAGGAGCGTCGCTCGCACGCCGAGCGACCACACCACATGCGCAGAACCGCACTCCGAGGGGTGACCGTCGCCGCAGCCGCGACCGCACTCGTGTTCGGATCACCCCTCGTCGCGAACGCGGCGAGCTACCCGAGCGACGCCACCAAGCCCGACCTCGTGTCGCTGCTGAACGGCTACGACCGGTACTGGACCTCCACCGGGACGAACGACCTGCACGGCACGGTGCTGGACCCCGGGACGCTCGCGAAGAACGACGAGCTGACGTCGTGGATCAACCAGCACGCGACGAAGGCCCAGCAGCTCAAGGCGCTGCAGGACTCCGAGTACCAGAACGCGACGAACACCGCGTACGACCAGTCGTCCACCGTCTCGCAGGGCCTCGGCGACACGCTCGAGAAGATCTACCTCGAGGGCCGCGAAACCGGGGCCCTGCCGTTGACGAGCGCGCTGATCAACAGCTCGAACGGGACCAGCGGCGCGTACGTCAGCACCGGCGACGCGAAGGCCCACTACAGCTACCCGCGGCCGTACCTGCCGGCGACGACCACGGCGACACTGCCGGCCGGCGACGACCAGACCGGGTGCGCTCCGGCGACGGTGAACGCGTCGTCGCTCGCCGCGAACCGCGCGGGCAAGGCCTGGGCCTCGGCCGACGGGACGCTCGACATCACCCGTGTCCCGGCGACCACGGACACCACGCACGAGTTCTCGCCGAACGACGTCGTGCTCGACGCCGGGTACGGCACGAAGGGCATCTGCACGGGCGGTTCGTTCCCGAGCGGCCACACGACGACCGCGTACCAGGCGGGCATCACGCTCGCGACGCTCGTGCCCGAGCTCGCTCCCGAGATCCTCGCGCGCGCCTCCGAAGCCGGCAACGACCGCATCGTGCTCGGTGTCCACTACCCGCTCGACATCGTGGGCGGCCGCATCGACGGTGAGGCGGCGCTCGCAGCCCGCTGGTCGGACGCGCAGTACCGCACCGAGGTCCTCGAGCCGGCCCGCGCCGAGCTGACGAAGTACCTCGAGGAGCAGTGCGGCGACACGCTCGCGAACTGCATCGCATCCGAGCACGCCTACACCGACGACCCCTACGGCGGAGCAGCGATGCCCGGCGGGACCGCACAGGTCGTCACCGACCGCGCCTCGGCCGTGAAGGTGTACCAGGAGCGGATGACCTACGGCTTCGCCCAGACGGGCGCGACGGGCCTGGCCGCGTCGGTGCCTGCCGGTGCGTCCAACCTGCTGCTCACGACCTTCCCGACCCTGACCGACGCGCAGCGCACCGCCGTCCTCGCGCAGACCGAGATCGCATCGGGCTACCCGCTCGACCAGAGCGGCACGGCAGCGGGCTCGTGGGAGCGCCTCGACCTGGCAGCCGCCACGAGCGCGACGGTCGCCATCACGGCCGACGGCACCGCGAAGGTCCTGTCCACCGGCGGCACCGCTCACGTCGTGACCGGCGTGCTCACCGCGCCGCACGGGACCTCGGTCGCGGCCGGCGGATCGCTCGCGCTCGCCGGCACCGGTCTCACGCCGGGGGCGTCGCTGCACGTCGTCCTGCACTCCGACCCCGTGACCGTCGGCACCGTCACGGTCGCCGCGGACGGCACGGTCTCCGGCAGCGTGACGATCCCCGCCACGACCGCGACGGGGTCGCACACGATCGACCTCGTCGACGCGTCGGGCGCCTCGGCACTCGTGGCGCCGCTCGCGATCACGGTCACGCCGGCCGCCGCCACCGTCGGGACCGGCACGGGGACCGACGGCGGTACCGGCACGGCAGTCGTCGACCCGACCACCGGCGTCCACCTGCCCGTCGTCAGCGGCTGACACCGACTCCGTCACGGCCGGCCGACGCGTCCCTGTGCGTCGGCCGGCCGTGCGGTCGGTCCTCCTCCGTTCGCCCCGGGTGCTCCACCCGGAGGAAGGTTGCCCTGATGCGCAGACGCACCATCTGGATCACGGCCGGTGCCGCGGCGGCGCTCGTCCTCGCCGCCGCCACCGTCCCGCTGCTCGGCGGTGCGGGCCCGACTCGGGCCGACGCGGCCGCGACCCCCTCGCCGACGGTCGCCTCGGCGCCGGCGGTCCCCGCCGTGGACCCGGCGACCCTCGCAGCGCTGCCCGAAGCCCGGTACTCGGCCGTCATCGGCGGCCTCATGCCCTTCGACCGGACGGTCACCTCGGACACCGTGTTCCAGCTCCGCGCGGACGCGCCACTGTTCGGCGCGGCACGGACGGAGCCAGTCGCCCGGTTCGCTGCCTCCGACTTCCTCCGTCAGCCCACCACGGTGGTCGGACTCCGGCGGGACGGGGACTGGGAACTCGTGCTCACCCCGGCACGACAGCAGCTCCCCTCGGCTGCGGGCGGAGCCGGAGCGCCCGCACAGACCGCTGCGTGGGTGCCTGCGGCGTCGTTGCGCGAGGTCTCGACCCCGCGTGCCCGCGTCGTGATCTCGACGAAGGACCAGTCGGTGTCGATCGTCGGACCGACCGGCGCCGTGACGAAACGGTTCGGCGCCGGCGTCGGCACGGCGGACACCCCCACGCCGACCGGGGTCACCGGCTACCTCGAGCAGCGGTACGTCGACCCCACCCAGGGCACCGGCGACCACCCCATCCAACTGACCTCCCTGCACTCGAGCGCGGCCGACGAACCGTACGGCGGTCACGACGGCGGCCTGATCGGCATCCACTGGAACGCGACGGACTCGGGTGCGGTGTCGCACGGGTGCGTCCGCCTCGACGCGGAGGCGGTGGCGGCCGTCAACGCGCTGCCGCTCGGCACGCTGGTGACGGTGGAGTAGTCGCCCGGCGGTCAGGGCTTCCGGCCGACGGCGAACACCCGGCGGAACGGGTACACGGTCCCGTGCGTGCCCGCGGGGTACGCCGCACGCAGCGCCGCCGCGTACCGCTCGGTGTACGCGGCCGTCAGGTCCCCCGACGGGTCGGCCGTGTCGAGCGCCGCGAGCACCGGCCGGAGCCCCGTGCCCCGCACCCACTCGAGCACCGGATCGGACCCCGGCAGGAGCTGCGCGTACGTGGTCTCCCACGCGCGGGCCTCGAGCCCCGCGTCGAGCATGATCCCGAGGTACCCCGCCGGGTCGAGCACGGGGTCGGTGCGGAGGACGCCGTCGAGCACGTCCGCCCACGGGCCGTCCGCCGCGATCGACCGCATGAGCGCGTGCGACGGGGACCCGAAGTTGCCCGGGACCTGCATCGCGAACCACGCACCGGACGGCAGCGCGTCGAGCCACCCCGGCAGCAGGGACACGTGCGACGGCACCCACTGCAGTGCCGCGTTCGTCACGACGACGTCGTCGGTGGGCCCGGGCGTCCAGTGCTCGATCGTGCCGAGTTCGAAGGCGAGTCCGTCCTGTGCGGGCGCGGACGCGAGCATCTCGGCCGAGCTGTCGATGCCGACCACAGAGGCGGACGGCCAGCGCGCCGCGAGCGTGGCGGTGAGGGTCCCGGGGCCGCAGCCGAGGTCGACGACGCGCCGTGGCGCCTCCGGTCCGGCACCGGCGGGCACGGCGATCTGTGCGACGAGGTCGTGGAACGGCCGGGCGCGGTCGTCCGCGAACGCGGCGTACCGTGACGGGTCCCAGCGCATCGCTACAGCTCGACCTCGATCGGCTCGGTGCGGACGAGCTCGTGGACGCCGGAGATGATCTCGCTCGGCCGGAACGGGTACCGCTCGATCTCGGCCTGGTCGCTGATGCCGGTCATCACGAGCACCGTGTGCAACCCGGCCTCGATGCCGGCCTGGACGTCCGTGTCCATCCGGTCGCCGATCATCCCGGTGTTCTCGGAGTGCGCCCCGATCCGGTTCATCGCGGAGCGGAACATCATCGGGTTCGGCTTGCCGACGACGTACGGCTGCTTGCCGGTCGCCTTCTCGATCATGGCCGCGATCGCGCCCGTGGCGGGCAGCACGCCCTCGGCGCTCGGGCCGGTCGCGTCGGGGTTCGTGACGATGAAGCGTGCGCCGTCGCGGATGAGGCGGACGGCCTTGGTGATCGCCTCGAACGAGTAGTTGCGGGTCTCGCCCACGACGACGTAGTCGGGCGCGGTCTCCGTCATGATGAAGCCGGCCTCGTGCAGGGCGGTCGTCATGCCGGCTTCGCCGATGACGAAGGCGGAACCGCCGGGCATCTGGGACCGGCAGAAGTCCGCCGTGGCGAGCGCGGAGGTCCAGATGCGCTCCTCCGGGACCTCGAGCCCGGACCACCGCAGCCGCGCGCTCAGGTCGCGCGGCGTGAAGATCGAGTTGTTGGTCAGGACGAGGAACTCGGTGCCCTCGTCGAGCCACTGCTGGATGAGTTCAGGAGCGCCGGGGAGCGCCTGGTTCTCGTGCACGAGCACGCCGTCCATGTCGGTCAGCCAGCACTCGACCTCGTCACGGGTTGCCATGGCCCTCACCCTACTGGGCGTCCGCGGAGGCCCGGCTCGACGTCCGCTCGGAAAGGGCCGGGAGGAACGGATCGGCTCTTGCGTCCGGCCGTCGGTCTTCGAGATGGTCGATCCACCGACCGCCGTTCGGGATTGCCGTAGGGTTTTCGGTACACGTACCAGAAAAAGGAGGCGCACCGTGCTCGTCGACCCCGTCACCCCTCCCACGACGCCCCGTCCGGCGCTCGCAGCGGAAGGTGGTGCACCCCGTCGGCGACGCGGCCGCCCGAACGTGTTGACCCGCGAGCAGGTGATCGACGCCGCGACGTGCATCGCGAACGAGGACGGTCTCGACCGCCTCTCGTTCCGGGCGCTCGGCGTCCGGCTCGGAGTGGCGCCGATGACGGTGCACCGGACCATCGGCGGACTCGACGACCTGCACGCCGAGCTCGTGCGGCGCACCGTCGACGAGTTCACCGCCACGTTCGTCTGGCCGGAGGACTGGCGCTCGATCGTCCGGATCTTCGCGACGACCTTCCGCGACCTGCTCGTCACCCACCCCCTCGTGCTCGAGTCGCACAGCCGACGCGCGCCGCTCGTCTCCTCGGAGTCCGACGCCGTCGTGGCGAAGGTGGTCGGGGCGCTCCGCACCGCAGGGCTCGCCGACAGTGAGGCGATGTACACGTTCTTCGTCGTCTACGACTTCGTGGTGGGGCACGCCGGCGTCCTCGTCGGCCGTGGCGACACCGAGGCCGGGCGCCCCGAGCGGCACGCGCTCGTCGGCGAGATCCTCGGGGCGCACTCCTACGAGGACCGGTTCGCGCTCGGGGTCGACATCCTCGTCGCCGGGATCGAAGCGCGGGTGGCGTCACGCGCCTGAGATGATCGTGCAGTGCCCCCGCGGAACCCGGAACAGGTCGTCGCCGACGCGCTCGCGGCGTTCGAACGCGGAGACCGTCGCGCAGCCTGGGACTCCCTGAGGACGCACGCTCGGCGGGAGCCCGGTCGGACGGAGTACCGCCTCGCGCTCGTCGAGACCTACCGGGCCGCCGGACACCCCGACCAGGCGGCGAGGTGGGGTGCGTCCGTCCCCGGTGTCGCGACCGACCACGAACGCGTGCTCCTCGCCCGGATCGTACGCCGCGCGTCGGACGAACGAGCGCTCCGGACCTACCTCGCGCTGCCGTCCGTGCCGCCGGAACTGATCGCTCTGCTGCCCACGGCACGGGACCGGCGCCGTCGTGCGACGGAACGGTGGGCCGGTGAGCTCGTGCCGGGGATCGGCGTGCTCGGGCTGATGAGCGGTGTCGGACTCGCCGTGGGGATCGTCGTCACCCTCGTCCAGGCGTTCATCGGGGGACGGGCGCAACAGTTCGCGCAGTTCACGGCGTGGTTCGGACTCGGGGCCGTGGCGGGTGTCGGCACGCTGGTGCTCGCCGCGTGTGCGCTCCGGCGGCGGTGGGTCGCGACGGCCCTCCTCGCGGTCGTGGTCGCTGCGGCGGTCCTCACCCTCGCCCAGTCGGACCCGACGTCCATGACGCCCTTCGGGTGACAGGCGCCCTGACGTCGATCGCACCGTACGCTGGGGAGGTGACCGAGCGCCTCCCGTCCGTCCCCGGTGACGCGCCGGAGCCGCAGCCGACGCACGAGGCGACGACGAACGGCGTGGGGCCGCACCCCGCGCCGTGGCCGGACGACCCGCGGCTCGACCCGGAGCTCCTCGCCACCGGCGACACCCGCAACGTCGTCGACCGCTACCGGTACTGGTCGATGGAGGCCATCGTCGCGGACCTCGACACCCGCCGGCACGCGTTCGACGTCGCGATCGAGAACTGGCAGCACGACCTCAACATCGGCTCCATCGTGCGGAGCGCGAACGCCTTCCTCGCCGGCACCGTGCACATCATCGGGCGTCGACGCTGGAACAAGCGCGGCGCGATGGTGACCGACCGGTACCAGCACGTCCGCTACCACCCGGACGTGGCGACGTTCCTCACCGCGATGCAGGACGAGGGGCGCCCGGTGATCGCGATCGACAACACCCCCGGTGCCGAGCGCATCGAGTCCGCGGCGATCCCGGAGCGGTGCGTGTTCCTGTTCGGACAGGAGGGACCGGGACTCACCGACGAGGCGGTCGCCGGAGCGGACGCGCACCTCGAGATCACCCAGTTCGGGTCCACCCGGAGCATCAACGCGTCGGCCGCAGCGGCGATCGTGATGCACAGCTGGGTCGTCCAGCACGCCGCCCTCGACTGACGCGGCGTCCCGCGGCCGCCGGATGAGCGACCGGGACGAGCCGCGCCTCCCGGCTCAGCGAGCCGCGGTCGTCCGCCGCGCGACCAGCCGTGGCTCCACGAGCACCTCGGAGGCGGGCAGCTGCGGATCCGCGATCCGGGCGAGCAGCCGCTCTCCGGCGCCGCGACCGATGTCCACGCTCCGGTCGTCGACGCTCGTGAGCCCGACGTAGCGCGTCGCCGCGAGCGGGGTGTCGTCGTACCCGATGACCGACACGTCCTCGGGCACCCGCCGGCCACGGGCGGCGAGTTCGGACAGTGCACCGAGCGCCATCACGTCGTTGGCGGCGAAGACCGCCGTGACGTCGGGGTGCTCGTCGAGCAGCGCGGCGAGGGCGCGGGAACCCGCATCCTCCGTCGGCTCGTCCGGCAGCACCGTCACGGCCAGCGCGGCGTCGGCACCGACGGCCTCCTCGAAGCCGGCGCGACGTTCCGCGGACGCGGCCGACCGTGCCCCGATGAAGCCGAGACGCGTGTGACCGAGTCCGAGCAGGTGCTGCGCCGCCATCCGGCCACCGGCGCGGTCGTCGTTCGCCACGGTGTCGGCGCGGGGGATCGACACGCGGCCACCGGCGATCACGAGCGGGGTGGACGCGGGGATCGCCAGGTCGGTGTCCGGTTCGCCGGCGATGACGAGGCCCTCGACCCGCATCGACAGGAACCCCTCGACGGGGGAGGCGTCCAGGCCGGTGTTGAGGAACCGGTCGGCGACGACGAGTCGGTGGCCCTGGTCCTGCAGCGCCTCGCGCAGTCCCGTGAGCAGGTCCACGAACCACTGGTTCCGGAAGTCGTCGAGCACGACGCCGATCGTCCGGCTCCGGGTGCCTGCGAGCGAGACCGCCGCGGTGGACGGGCGGTAGTCGAGTTCCTGGATCGCCTTGAGGACGGCGGCGCGGCGCTGCTCGCTCACCCGCGGGGAGCGCTGCAGGACCAGCGAGACGAGGGACTTCGAGACCCCGGCGCGCGCGGCGACGTCGTAGATGGTCGCGGGTTTGCCGGCTCCCATGATCTGCATCGACCTCCGTGGCTCTCCCGTCGATCGTAGCGGCCCGGGTCAGCTGGGGCGGCGACCCAGCGGCAGCCGTGCCATGCCGCCGCCGAGGAACGCCATGTCCTCGGGTGGCAGGGCGTCGCGCTCGTCCGCGTCGAGCACGGCCGAGGCGTCGTCCACCGGGTGGAACCCGATCCGCTCACCGGCCGCGAAGTCCGCCGGCGCCCCGGTGTTCCGCGAGACCGCCCACACCACGTGGTGCCCCGGGGTCGTGAGGTCCACCGTCGCCTGCACCAGGCGGGTCAGGTCGTCCGGCGACGACCACATGAGCAGGGCCCGCGCCGAGTTCGGCCGTTCGCCGAAGGCGCCGATGCGTGCGGACACGATGGACATGTCGAACCGGTCGGCGAACAGGCTGCCGAGGAGCTCCATCGCGGCCTTCGTCACGCCGTAGTACGTGTCCGGGCGGGGCAGCCGGTCGCCGGGGACGCTGCCGGGGGCGTCGGGGTCCTCGGGGACCCGGCCGACGGCGTGGATCGAGCTCGCCTGCACGACGCGCAGCACACCGTTCGCCGCGGCGGCCTCGAGCACGTTCTTCGTCCCGGTGACGTTGGCGTCGAGGAGCGCGTCCCACGCGTCCTCGCCGGGGATGCCGGCCAGGTGGACGATCGTGTCGACCCCGGGCAGCGCGGTCTCGAGGGCGGCGCGGTCGTTCACGGACCCGGGGACGAAGCGTTCCCGCTCCCCGATCGCCGGGTCCGGCCGACGTTCGTCGAGCAGGACGAGGTCGTGACCGGCGGCCAGGAGCCTCGGTCGCAGTGCGGTCCCGATCCGTCCGGTCGCCCCGGTGATGAGCAGCGTCGCCATGGCGCGGACGCTACCCGCGGCGCGGCGGTGTCGAACCAGGAACCCGACATCGAACCGGGCGAGGTGGCTGGTTCGATGTCGGTTCCGTGGTTCCTAGCCGCGCGGCCGCGCGGCGCGCGGCCGCGGCGCCGCGCGCCGCGCGCCGGCGGCTACCCGATCAGGCTCGGCCGCAGGTCGCGCAGCGTCCGCAAGCGCGTCTGCCGGGCGGTGACGACGAACGCCACGAGCAGCGAACCGAGCAGCCAGCACGCCAGCACGCCCGCGTCCGACCACGCCGTGCCGAGGCTCCCGCCGTACATCGTCTGCCGGATCGCGTCCACCGAGTACGTCATCGGCAGGGCGAAGTGCAGCGCCGCCAACGGCCCCGGGAGCGTCTGCCACGGGAACGTCCCGCCGGCGGTGACGAGCTGCACGAGCATGAGCACCAGGCCGAGGAACTGCCCCACCGAACCGAGCAGGACGTTGAGCGCCATGATGATCGCCGCGAAGGTCGCCGACGCCAGCACCATGATGCCGATCGTCGCTCCGGCGTGCACGACGTTGAGGTCGAGTGCGAACCGCACGATGAAGAACAGCGCCACCATCTGCACCACGCCGAGCACCACGGGCGTCAGCCACCCGCCGAGCACCACCGACAGCGGCTTCCGCACCGCGGTGATCGCCCGCTTCGAGATCGGCTTGAGGATGAGGAACAGCGCGTACATGCCGATCCACGCGGCGAGGGAGATGAAGAACGGCGCGAGGCCGGCGCCGTAGTTCGTCGCCGCCGCGACGTTGTCGTCGCCGACCTTGACCGGGTCGGAGATCACCGACGCCTGGTCGTTCCGCTGCGAGGCGGTCGAGGCGGGGATCTTCGTGCGCCCCTCGTCGAGCTTCGACGCGAGCTCGGACGATCCGCTCCGGAGCTTCGTCAGCCCGGCCGCGAGCGACTTCGCGCCGTCGTCGGCCGCGGACGCACCCGTGGCGAGCTGCGACGCCCCGGAGGACAGCGTCGGGGCCGATGCGGCGAGCTTCGACGTGCCCGCCGCCACCTGCGACGACCCGGACGCGAGCTTCGACGCGCCGTCCGCCGCGGACGCGATGCCCGATGCCAGTTCGGGTGCCTTCGCCGCGAGCTGCCCGGTGCCCGTCGCGAGCCGGTCCGACCCGGCAGAGAGCTTCTGGATGCCCGCGGCGAGCTCCGGTGCCTTGGCGGCCAGGTCGGATGCGCCGGCGGACACCTGGGCGCTGCCGGACTGGAGCTTGCCGAGCGATGTCGACAGGTCGGTGGCGCCCGATCCCAGCTGGGTGCTCGATGCCTCGAACGCTTGGAGGGACTGCAGGAGCGCGGCTTTCTGGGCCTCGTCGAGGGTCGACTGCTGCACCAGCGGTTCGAGCTCCGCCACGAGCGTGGGTGAACCCTTCGCCAGTTCTTGCACACCAGCGATGAACGGTGCGGCGTTCTCGGCGAGCTGCTGGTTGCCGGCGGCGACGGCGGACGCGCCGGTCGCGAGCTGTTGCGACTTCGCCGGGAGGTCCGCGGTCTGGTCGCGGGCGGCGTGGAGTCCGCTCTGGAGCTGCTGCGCGCCGTCGTTCAGCTGGGCGGTCTGGGACGGCAGCGCCGCGGTCTGCTGCTTCGCGGACTGTAGTCCGGACGCGAGCGTGGCGGCACCGGAAGCGACCTGCTGCGCCCCGTCGTTCAGCTGCGCGGTCTGCGACGGCAAGTCGGCCGTGCCGGCTGCGAGCTGCGACGCACCGGACGACAGCTTGCCCGTGCCGTCGGCCAGCGTCGCCGCGCCGTCAGCGGCGTCGGCAGCGCCGGACGCGAGCTGCCCGGCACCGTCGACGGCGTCACCGAGGCTGTCCCGCACGTCGGCGAGCCCGACGAGCAGGGTCTTCGCCGCCTGCTTCCCGACGCGCTCGGCCACCGCGGTGCGCATGGTCTTGCCGGCCTGCTCCGCGATGGTCGACGCCAGGTAGGAGTTCGTGTCCGCCGTCGTCATGACGAGCTTCGCCCGTCGGGGGTCGTCCGTCTGGGCGGACACCAGGGACTCGGAGAAGTCGTGCGGGATGGTGACGACGAAGTCGTACGTGCCGTTGCGGACACCGGACCGGGCGTCCGCCGCGGAGGTCTTCGTCCACTTGAAGTCGGCGCCGTCGATGGCTTCCTTCGTGACGTCCTTGCCGTAGTCCACGTGTTCGCCGTCGAGCGTGGCTCCGGCGTCCTGGTTCACGATCGCGGCGGGGACCTGGTCGAGCTTGGCGTACGGGTCGCGGTTGGCCCAGAGGTAGGCGCCGCCGTAGAGCAGCGGCACGACCATGAGCGCGATGAACGCCAGTCGTGCGAGCGGGGTCGCGGTGAGTCGCGCCAGTTCGGCGCGGACGAGCGAGGTGGTGGTCACGCGGTCGCCTCCGTGGGCAGGGTGTCGGTTGCGGTGTCGGACGGGAGGCGCGGGTCGTCTCCGTCGTCCACGGTCACGTCGTCGGGACCTGCGGTCTGGATGGTGTCGAGCAGTGCCTCGACGGTCGCGGCGGCGGCCTTCGAGGTCACCAGCACGACGGTCACGCCGCGGCGGGCGACGTCGCGGATGACCGCGAACCAGCCCTCCACAGCCCCGCCGTGGCGTTCGGGCGAGGTGATCACGAGTCCGGTGACGCCGTCCCGCAGCAGGGCGAGTTCGACGAGGAGCCGGACCCGGATGTGGGTCGGTACCCGCTGCACGTGCGTGTCGGCGTACTCGCGGAGTCCGAGCTCGTCGATCACCGTGTCGACGTGCTCCCGCGACGGTCGCCGTCCGGCGAACGCGAGTTCCTCCCGCACGATGCGCTTGACGCTCATCACGGGGAAGGGTTCGGCGACGCCCGGAGTGTCCACGAGTGCGAACGCCCGCCGTACGGCCGCGGGGTCGTCGTGGCCGTCGAGCAGGACCCGTCCGGTGTCGGGTCGCATGCGCCCGCCGGCGACGAGGGAGGCGAGGACGGGGGCCTGCTCCGTCTCGACGGCGACGACGCCCGGGCGGCCCGGGGCGGCGACGGCGGAGACGACGGGCAGCGCGGCGCCGGGTTCGTCGCCGATGCCGACGTGGTCGAGTTCGAGGGTCATGCGGGTTCCTTCACGGTGGTCGTGGGGGCGATCGGCTCGGAGAGCATCGCAGTGCGCCAGTCGATGCCGGCCATGCCCAGGGCGGAGAGCACGACCATGCGGCGGCCGGACTCGTCGGGGGTGCCCGAGCGGGTCGCCTCGTCGAGGACGGCGATGCACGCTCCCTCGACGAGGCGACCGAGTGTCGCGGGGTCGACGTCGTCGCGCATGGTGCCCTCGGCGATCCCGAGGGCGCAGGCTTCCCGCACCTGGGCGCGGAGGGGAGCGAAGACCTCGGCGACGGACTCGATGAACGGGCTGCGGATCGCGACCCGCGCCATCGAACGGACGTGGGAGACCTCGGCCCAGAGCGTCACCGCGATGGCGGCGAGCCGAGCGGCCGGGGGCAGTGCGCCGAGGTCCGCGCTCGTGGGCATGGCGGCAGCGATGCGGGCGGCGCCGGCGGTCACGACCTCTCGCACGAGGTCGTCCCGCGAGGGGAAGTGTCCGTAGACCGCACGCCGGGAGAGTCCGGCCGCGGTGGCGATCGTCTCGAGGGATGCATCAGGGTCCTGCTGCAGGACGGTCTTCGCGGCCTCGACGAGCGCTGCCCGGTTCTCCGTCGCGTCGCGTCGGGGCGCGCGTCCGGGCTGGTCAGGAGTGGTCACGCCGCCATCGTAATAACCTGCACAGCGGTGTGCAAGTTATCCGGATGCGATGCGTTACGACCATCGGTCCTCCGAAGTGCGGACTGCGCTCCCTGAGAGAGACCGCATAACTTCACAGGAATTCCATGCAGAACACGGACGGAGCCGAGAGTGCGCCTTTTGCACCGTGCAACACCGAACAACGACCCGAACCCCTCGCCGTACCGCCTCGAGCGCGTCCTGACCGCTGGCGTCGCCGCTGCGGCACTCGCGTGCGGCGGCCTGGCCGTCGGCGGCGCTGCCTCGGCGGCGCCGGCCGGCCTGACGCCCGCTGAGCTCAAGCTCGCGCAGCCCCTGCGCGAGGCGAAGCCCCAGAAGACGGTCGCCGCGTTCGTGCGGACGACCGGTCAGGGCGCGCTCGAGGTCGACGCCGAGGCGAAGGGCGGCGACCTCGCCGGGTCGAAGGCCCCGTCCTCCGCAGCGAAGCAGCGCGTCAAGGCCATCGGTTCGACCGTCGCCGCCGTCCGCGCAGCCGTCGAGCGCACGGACTCGGACGCGACGCAGCTCTACTCGAGCGAGTACACCGTCCCGGGCATCGCGGTCGTCGCCGACGTCGAGGCGCTCCGGAAGGTCGCGACGCGCTCCGACGTCGAGAGCATCATCCCGCTCACCCCGAAGAAGGTCGTCCAGCCGACGGTCAACGCGGACGCCGGCGCTGCACCGTCGGGCGTCGACCCCAGCCTCGCGCCGGCAGGTGCGGACGGCGTCGCGCCGAAGAACGCGGCCAGTGACGTCTACACCCGCGCGCTGAACGCCTGGACGCAGACGGGACACACCGGCAAGGGCATCAACGTCGCCGTCCTGGACACCGGCCTCGACTACACCCAGGCGGACTTCGGCGGCCCCGGCACCACGGCGGCCTACGACGCCGCGCTCGCGTCCACCAGCGCGCCGGACCCGAGCTGGTACGACTCGTCGAAGTTCCTCGGCGGCTACGACTTCGCCGGCCCGACGTACAACGCCGACCCGACCAGCGAGAGCTACGACCCGACGCCCGCGCCGGACGCCAACCCGATCGACGGCAAGGGCGGTGACCACGGCACGCACGTGTCCGGCACCATCGCCGGCTACGGGCTCGACGCCGACAAGAAGACCTTCGACGGCGACTACACCAAGCTGACCACGCAGCAGGTGCAGGACATGTGGGTCGGCCCGGGCACCGCGCCCGAGGCCGGGCTGTACGCGCTCAAGGTGTTCGGTGACGGCGGCGGCTCGACCGACCTCACCGGTGCCGCGCTCGACTGGGTCGGCCAGGCGCTGACCGAGGGCAAGGACATCAACGTCCTCAACCTGTCGCTCGGCTCCGACTACGGCGCGCCGGACGACCCCGACAACGCGAAGATCGACGCGCTCACCGCGCGCGGCGTGCTCCCCGTCATCGCTTCGGGCAACGCCGACGACTTCACCGACATCGGTGGGTCGCCGGGCAACGCCGAGGGGGCCCTGACCGTCGCGGCCAGCGCCACCGGTCAGTCGCTGTACGACGGTGTCGACGTGACCGCCCCGTCGGGCGTCGCGAAGACCTACCGCTCGCAGTACTCACAGAACTTCAAGGGCGCGCTCCCGGTCGAGGGCGACGTCGTCGTCCCGACCACGGACGTCGACGGCTGCAGCGCCTTCACGGGTGCCGACGCCGCGGCCGTCGAGGGCAAGGTCGTCTGGCTGAAGTGGACCGACGCCGCGCTCGAGTGCGGCTCCGGTCAGCGCTTCAACAACGTCCAGGCCGCCGGCGGTGTCGGGGTGCTCCTCGCCGGGACCGTCAACACCTTCAGCTCCGGCATCGCGGGGAACGCGACCATCCCGGGCGCCGAGCTGACCAAGGACAGCGTGGCCGCCCTCCAGGCATCCGCGACGGCCGGGACCCTGCACGTGCGGTTCGCCGACGAGCTGAAGGGCTTCGAGATCGCGACCGATCCGGAGGCGGTGAACACCCTCGCCTCGTTCACGAGCCGGGGCGTGCACGGGTCGTTCGGTGACATCGTCAAGCCCGACATCGCCGGCCCGGGCGTCAACGTGATCTCCGCGGCGAACGGCACCGGTGACGGGCGACTGTCGATGAGCGGCACCTCGATGGCGACGCCGGACGTGGCGGGGATCGCCGCCCTGACCTTCGAGTCCCACCCGACCTGGTCGGCGCCGGACGTGAAGGCCGCGCTCATGAACACCGCCACGCACGACGTCAAGGACGGCACCGGGACGGCCACCCTGCTCCGCCAGGGCACCGGCCGCGTCGACGCCCTGCAGGCGGTCAACGCCGACACCACGGTCCGCAGCGTGGAGAACGGCGAGCTCGTCACCGCCTCCTACGGCGTGGTCGAGGTGGCCGCGAAGACCAGCGGGACCCGCTCCCTGCTCATCGAGAACACCGACTCCCGGGCGCACACCTACGACGTGGCGTACGAACCGCGCGTCTCTCAGCCCGGTGTCACGTTCTCGCTCAGCTCGAAGCGCGTCACGGTGGGGGCACACCGCGGAGCCGTCGTCGACCTGACGTACACGATCGCCGACCCGCGGCAGCTCCGCCGCGTCATCGACCCCACGCAGGACGCGGTGCAGAAGGGCTACCAGCGCGAGTTCGTGGCCGCCGCGACCGGACTGGTGACCTTCACCCCGACCGACAAGACCCTCGAACCGCTGCGCCTCGGCACCTACGTCGCGCCGAAGCCGGTCAGCGCCGTGAGCGGCTCGGGCGTCACGTTCACCGGTCGGCAGACCACTGCCGACCTCGCCCTGCGCGGTCGGACGGTCGACCAGGGCACGCTCACCTCGGGCTACCACGCGGCGGTCGCACCGTTCGTGCTCGCCGGCACGGACCCGCAGGAGTCGTTCCCCGAGGGTTCGGCCTCCCAGTCCCTCGCCGCAGCGGACGTCCGGGCGTACGGCGTCAGCTACGACAAGGGGTCCGACACGCTCGCCTTCGGTGTGCAGACCGCCGGTCCGGACGCCAACCCGGGCGCGGTGACCAACGTCGAGGTGTTCATCGACACGAACGGTGACGGCAAGGACGACTACCTCGTGTACGACGCGAAGTCGTCTGCGGTGGACGCCACGTTCGTCACGACGATCGACCTCGCGAAGGCCGCCGCCGCTGCCGACGACCCGGACATCGACCCCGTCGTGGATGCCTACCCGCTCAACGGCGGGGCGCCCGGTCAGGACGTGAACACGTTCGACAGCGCCGTGAAGGTGCTGCCGGTGACCGCGTCGGCGATCGGTGCCGCGGGCAAGACCATCTCGTACCGGGTGGAGACGGAGTCGGCGTACGCGCCGGGTGCCGCGACCAGCGGGTCCTCGGTGGTGGACGTGACCTCGACGGCGCAGTTCGACCTCGCCAAGCCGGCGCTCACGTTCTCCCAGGCTCGCCGGGGCGGGACGCTCTTCGCCGACAGTGGTTCGCTCCAGGTCACCCGCGCCCCGGGCGTCACGAGCGCGCAGGTCCTGCTGCTGCACCTCGACAACGCGGTCGGCCGCCAGGCCCAGGTCACCCCGGCGACCTGGGTGGCCCCGACGCTCGCGCTGACCAAGGGCAGCAAGGTCGCGGTGAAGGGCAAGACGAAGGTCGGGTCCAAGCTCACCGCCGACCACGGCACGTGGGACGCCACGGGTGTCACCTACGCGTACCAGTGGCTCCGTGACGGCAAGCCGGTGAAGAACGCGACCGGTTCGTCGTACAAGCTCGGCTCGTCCGACCGCGGTCACACCTTCGCGGTGCAGGTCGTCGCCAAGGCGAAGGGCTATCAGGACGGGACGGCGACCTCGAAGCCGACCGCGAAGATCTCCCGGTAGCGACCGAGCGCGGCACACCTCCGGGCCCCGGCACAGCTCGTGCCGGGGCCTGGAGTGCGTTCGGGGGACATGTAGTTAGACAAACTAGTTATCTGGTGGCAGGCTGTTCCACATGCAGACGCACAGCACCCTGAAGCAGCTCCGGGCCAACCCGATGGAGTGGCGTCGTCGTGGGCTGACCCCGCCGGACGTCATCCAGTCGATGGTCGAGGAGCGCCTCGCCGAGCCCGGGCACGCGCAGCCGGTCGGTGACCCGTCCTACCAGGACTTCTTCCGGAACTGATCCGGATCGAACGGTCGCGATTCGGGACGCGACCGCGAACACACTGGAGGCGCGGTGNCGCCTCCAGTCCGTCAGGAGTGGGCCCTGACCTACTTGCCGATCTTGTCGTCGGCGGCCTGCTCCGCCTTGTCGATCTGATCCCCGTGGCTGCCGCCGGTGGCCTTGTCGGCGGCGTCCGCCGCCTTGCCGAGGCCCGCGTCCGTGGCCTGCTCGCCCTTGTCGCTGTCCGCGAAGTCCTTCGCCTTGTCGCCGAGGTCGCTCATGTGCTGCTCCTTCTCCGCTCGTGGATCGCTCACGTCCGACGCTGCGCCGTCCCGCGTGCGCGCCCTCCCAGGTCCGCGCGGCCGGCAGGTCCCCGCCGAGCACGGCCGGGTGGCGCGCAGGTGACCAGCCGATAGACTCGGGTGGACCACCGGCCGCCTGGTCGCGTGCGGTCCTCCGCCAACGTGAGGAGAACCAGATGCCCGCAGCAGTGATCATCGGAGCCCAGTGGGGCGACGAGGGCAAGGGGAAGGCCACCGACCTCCTCGGCTCCCGCATCGACTACGTCGTGAAGTTCAACGGTGGCAACAACGCCGGGCACACGGTCGTCGTCGGCGGCGAGAAGTACGCACTGCACCTGCTGCCGTCCGGCATCCTCACGCCCGGTGTCACCCCGATCATCGGCAACGGCGTCGTCGTCGACCTCGAGGTCCTGTTCCAGGAACTCGACGCGCTGCGGGCCCGCGGCGTCGACACCTCGAAGCTGCTCGTGTCGGCGAACGCCCACGTCATCACGCACTACCACCGCACCATCGACAAGGTGACCGAACGGTTCCTCGGCAAGCGCCAGATCGGCACCACGGGTCGTGGCATCGGTCCGACCTACGCGGACAAGATCAACCGCGTCGGCATCCGCATCCAGGACATCTTCGACGAGAACATCCTGCGGCAGAAGGTCGAAGCCGCCCTCGACCAGAAGAACCACCTGCTCGTCAAGGTCTTCAACCGCCGTGCGATCGACGCGGACGAGGTCGTCGAGTCGCTCCTCTCCTTCGCGGACCGGCTGCGACCGATGGTCGCCGACACCGGGCTCGAGATCCACCGGGCCCTCGAGCGCGGTGAGACGGTCCTGTTCGAGGCCGGTCAGGCCACCATGCTCGACGTCGACCACGGCACCTACCCGTTCGTGACCTCGTCGTCCGCGACGGCAGGTGGTGCGGCGACCGGGTCCGGCATCGGCCCGGGCAGGCTCGAGCGGATCATCGGGATCGTCAAGGCCTACACGACCCGCGTCGGCGCCGGTCCGTTCCCGACCGAGCTGTTCGACGAGTCCGGCGAGTTCCTCCGCGCGAACGGCTTCGAGTTCGGCACGACGACCGGCCGGCCCCGCCGCTGCGGCTGGTACGACGCCCCGATCGCCCGGTACACCGCCCGCGTCAACGGCGTGACCGACTTCGTGCTCACGAAGCTCGACGTCCTCACCGGGCTCGAGACCATCCCGGTGTGTGTCGCCTACGAGGTCGACGGCGTCCGCGTGGACGAGGTCCCCGTGAACCAGTCCGACTTCCACCACGCGAAGCCGATCTACGAGGAGTTCCCCGGCTGGACCGAGGACATCACCGGAGCCCGCTCCTTCGAGGACCTGCCGCAGGCCGCGCAGGACTACGTGCTCGCCGTCGAGCGGATGTCCGGAGCCCGGATCTCCGCGATCGGCGTCGGACCGGGGCGTGACGCGATCGTCGTCCGGCACGACCTGCTCGGCGCTTCCTGAGCCATGCGGGTCCTGTTCGTCTGCAGCGGCAACATCTGCCGTTCGCCGCTCGGCGCACAGGTCCTCGTGGCGCGGCTCGGCCGTGACGCCCCTGGGTTCACGGTCGAGTCCGCCGGCACCATCGCCGAGGACGGCGCACCGATGGACGCCGCCGCCGCCCGGCAGTCCGTGCGGCTCGGCGGTGACCCCTCGGCACACGGGTCGCGGTACCTGACCGAGGCGATCGCCGCAGGTGCCGACCTCGTGCTGACCGCGGAGCGCTCGCACCGTGCGGCCGTGGTGTCGCTCGCACCACGGGCAGCGAAGCGGGCGTTCACGATCAAGCAGTTCTCCCGCGTGCTCGAAGCGCTCGAGCCCGCCGACCTGGCCGGTGTCGCCACCGCGGAGCAGCTCGTGGAGCGGGTCGCGCGGCTCCGGGGGACCGTGCCGCCGCCCGCCGACCCCGCGGACGACGACGTCGACGACCCCTACCGCCGGTCCGAGGCGACGCACGTGCGCGTGGCGGACGAGATCGGCGCGGCGCTCGGGGTGGTCGCGGACGCGCTGCGCGCGGTGCGCTGACGCGGCGGGCGCGTGGGTGCGCGCGTTGCGCGCCGGGCGCGTGGGTGCGCCCGTTGGCGCGTTCGTCGTTTCGCGCTGAGCGCGCGAAACATCGCGAGAGCGCGCGGACCGGCGCCCGCCCCGTCCCGGTCCGCTACCGGCGCGCGAGCACGTGCCGGTCCCGGCTCGCCGCGACCCCGGCGACCAGCTGGACCACCAGGAGCGCCAACAGGACCACGATCGGCACCGCCCAACCCCCGGTCGCCGTGTGCAGCAGCCCGATGCCGAGCGGCCCGAGCCCTGCGAGCAGGTACCCCGTCCCCTGCGCCATGGTCGACAGGTGCGCGGTGTGCCGAGCGTCGGGCGATCGCCACACGATGTAGCTCAGCGAGAGGCTGATCGCCCCGCCCTGGCCGAGCCCGAGCAGGGTCATCCACAGCCAGGCTCCAGCCGACGGAGCGACGAGCAGCCCGCCGAACCCGACCGCGCAGAGCAGCACCACGGCGAGGACCGGCACCCAGCTCGGGCGGAGTCGCCGCGCGATCGCCGGGCCGGTGACGCCCGTGAGGATGCCGGGCAGGCTCGAGTACGCGAGCATCAACCCGGCCTCGTGCGCTGGGACCCCGGCGTTCTGCAGCACCGTCGGCACCCAGGTGAGGAAGGCGTAGTACGACAGACTCTGCAGCCCCATGAAGCCCGTCACGGCGATGGCCACCGGGTCCCGGAAGAGCCGGGCGAACGTCGGCTCGTCGGCTGCCTCGGCGGGGGAGTCCGCTACGGCCCGCGATCCCGGCGCGTGCCCGGGGTTCCGGAGCGCACGCGGTAGCCACACCACGAACGCGACGACGGCCGGCACCGCCCAGAACGCCAGGGCAGGGCGCCAGGACCCGAACGCGGTCATGAGCGGGACGACCGCCGCGGACGCGATGGCGGCGCTGAGGAAGAGCGCCGTCGAGTAGAGCCCCATCATGAGCCCCACGCGGTGCGCGAAGTCGGTCTTGATCGCCGCGGGCATGAGCACGTTGGCGACCGCGATCGCCGCACCAGCGAGCACGGTCCCGCCGTAGAGCGCCCAGCCGTGCGGCTCGAGCCGGAGCGCGATGCCGAGCGCCAGGACCGCCATGGTGAGGCCGAGCAGCCGGTGGAGGCCGATCCGCCGTGTGAGCACCGGGGTGAGGAACGCGAACGCCCCGAACGCGAACACGGGGATCGTCGTGAGCAGGCTCGCGGCCGAGGGGGTGAGGTGCAGCGTCCGTTCGATCGCCCCCAGGACCGGGCCGGCGGACGCGACGCCCATCCGCAGGTTGAGCGCAACGAGCATGAGCCCAGCACCGACGTACCAGGCGGCGAGGACTCCGCGTCGGGATGCGGAGGTCGGGACGGGGACGGAAGCGGTCGTCATGCTCCGATCAGATCACCGCTCGCCCGCGGCCCGGAACACGTACGCTGCCTCGTGATGTCCGTTTCCAGCCAGGACCTGTCGCGTCTCGTCGACGACCGTACCGAGGCGGCGTTCTGGTTCGCGCACGCGGAGACCGTCCCGCCGCACGTGCACCCGCTGGGGCACCTCGTCCACGCCGCGACGGGAGTGCTCTCGCTCATCACCGACGACGGCGCGTGGATCGCCCCGCCGAACCGCGTCGCGTGGGTCCCGGCCGGCGCTGAGCACCGGCACCGCGCACACGGCGAGACGGACATGCGGGTCGTCTACCTCGCCGCGGACGACGCCGTGGCCCTGCCCGGTGGTCCGGCGGTCCTCGCCGTCTCCCCGCTCGCTCGGGAGGCGCTGCTCGCCATCACGACGCCGGCGCCGCGGACCGAGACGGCCCGGTCACACCTCCGCGCGGTCATCGTCGACGAGGTCGCCTCCGCGCCCGAGCAGCCGCTCCACCTGCCGGAACCCCGCGACGCCCGGCTGCGTCGGGTGGTGCGTCGAGTGGAGCGGGACCTCACCGAACCGGTGGCGCTCGCCGAGCTCGCGGCCTGGTCCGGGGTAGGGGAGCGCACCCTGACGCGGCTGTTCCGCGAGGAGACGGGGATGGGGTACCGGCAGTGGCGGCTGCAGTTGCGCGTGCACCGTGCGCTCGTGCTGCTCGCGGGTGGGATGAACGTCACTGACGTCGCGGCAGCGTGCGGGTGGGCGACGACCAGCCAGTTCATCGACCAGTTCACCCCGCTCGCCGGGATGACACCCGGGGCCTACCGACGGGCGGCACTCCAGCCCTGACCGTTGGGCGGAATGGACGGGAAACGAGTACCCCGATCGGGCGCCTGTACCCCGGAAGTGCGACGTACAGCCCCGGAATCCCGGGATGTCGGGATGCACCGCATTGACGGAACCCGTGAATCCTCGGGCATCGGTGGCATGGCATCGGCCTCCTTCCGTAGCCTTGGGGTGTCAGCAGATGTACCCCGATCGTGAAGAAGGAGAGCGACATGACCACCACCGTCCCCACCGACACCCGAGCCGAGGTCACGCTCGACACCGACACGGTCGACACGATCGCGATCCTCGAGGCCCAGGCCGAACCGCACTCCCGGCCCGAGCGCGCCAAGCTCTCCTGGACCCAGGAAGAGGACGGCGAGTGGGTCGCGAACTACGGCGGCTACTTCGGCGGCTCGGTCGACAAGCGTGACGGCCGCTACGTCGCCTCCGACACCTTCGGCCTCGTCGTCGGCGACTTCGGGTCGCTCGAGCAGGCGCAGGCGGAACTCGCTGACCAGCTGCACGTCATGCTGCCGTCCGTCATCCGGCCCGTCGACTAGTCCGGCGCACCGCACCACCGCTTTTCCCGCACGACCGCAAGGAGCACCACGATGAGCACGACCCTCGCCAATCGTCCCCAGGCCGAGGTGACCCTGGACACCGCCACGATCGAGGTCATCGCCGAGATCGAGGCCGAGGTCGTCGCTCCCCGCTCCGCTGCCCCGGTCCGCATCACCTGGTCGCAGCCGGACACCGGCCTCTGGGCGGCGAACTACGGCGGCTACTACGGCGGGACCGTCGACCAGCAGGGGGCGCACTACTTCGTCTCCGACACCTTCGGTCAGTACGTCGGGGACTTCCGGTCGCTCGAAGAGGCGCAGCAGCGGCTCGCCGACCGGCTGCACGTGGTCCTGCCCGACGTGATCCGCGCCTCCTGACCCGCTCTGCGGGCTCCCAGCGCCGGCCGCGCCGCGCTCCTACGCGACCGGCTCGATGAGCTGGGGCCCGTCGTTCTTCACGCTGTTCACCGCGCGCGACACCTCGTACTGTTCGAGCCCCGCGGCGACGGTCAGCGACTCGTGGTCGAGCAGCGACAACAGATCGTCCGCGCCCAGGCTGCCGTCCAGCCAGTCGTCGTAGCCGTCCGGCGTCAGGAACGCCGGCATCCGGTCGTGCACCTCGCCCGGTGCGACGTGGGCGTCGCGGGTGATGATCGCGAGTGACAAACGCCACTTGTCCGGGTCGCCCTCGGGCTTCGTCGGGTCGGGCCAGGCGCTCACGACGCCGGCCATCGCCAGTGCGCCTCCGGGCTCGTGGACGAAGTGCGGTTCCTTGCCGTCCGCGCGCACCACCCACTCGTAGTACCCCTGGGCGGGCACGATGCACCGGTTCGTCGCGAACGCCCGCTTGAACATGCCGCTCGTCGCCACGGTCTCGATGCGTGCGTTGATCGGCTTCGGTCGCTGCTTCTGGAAGTCCTTCGCCCAGCTCGGCACGAAGCCCCAGTTGATCCGTGGGAGTTCCCGCTGCCCGTGCCGCTGCCGGACCGCGAACACCTCGTCCGTCGGGGCGACGTTCCAGCTCGGGACGAGGCCGGTGCCGACGACGCCCGTGTCCTCGTCGACGTGCTCCGTCCGGTCGGCGAGCTCACCGATGAGTTCCGGCAGCAGATCGGCTGTGGTGTCGCTGACGACGAACCTTCCACACATGCGCCCAGTGTGCCCGCCCCCACCGACACCCGCTCACTCCCCGGGCAGCCCCAGCTTGCTGCCGGTGGCACTGCCCGGGCGACCACGTCGCACCGGCGGTGGAACGGGCGGCAGTGCCTCCGCCTCGACGCGGAGCTGCTCCTGTCGTCCGAGCGTGCGAGTGCCGCCGATCGCGGACGTCGCGCCGCTCAGCGGGAGGAGGAGCCAGAGCGGCCAGGCCGCGACCATGGAACCGCTGCCCGCATCGCTCGTGGACACGTCGAAGAGGACCGCACCGAGCAGGCCGCTCGCCCAGCCGCCCAGGAGGAGGTAGCCCCGGAAGGCGGAGCGGACCAGGAGGTCGCGAGTGGTCGGCATCCCGTGGAGCACGGCGTCGCGATGGGCCGGTTCGACGGGGGGCGGGTTGCGACGGTAGTAGCGGGCGATCGCTTCCTGTGTCCGCCACCCGAAGCCGGGGATCGGAGGCACGCCCCAGCCCTTCGGTCCGATCGGGACGAAGCACGCACCGATGAGTCCGATCCCGCTCGCAAGCAGGACGGCCGCCACGACGGCGGTCACCGGGACCGTTGCGGCGTCCCAGTCGCCGGACACCGTGCCGAGGAGCAGCAGGCCGGCGAGCACGACGACGGCGACGACGACTCCGACCACGACGACCCGCCGGCGGCGCCGTGGGCTGACGAGTTCGGGGAAGCGCTCGCGGAACACCCGCCACCCGAGTCTGAACACGAGGTTCCGATCAGGCACCGGGCGCCTCCACCCTCGGACCGGGTGCAGACTCCGAGGCCGCGAGTGCCGAGCGCCGCGCCCGCTCACTGCGCCCGAGCTCGACGAGCAGTTCGGGGAGCGCGACTGCGTAGGAGAACGGCAAGAGCGCGGTGAACCAGTTCGTTTGCTCGGTCAGCAGCACGGCGACGCCCCAGCAGAGGAGTCCCGTCGCGCCGGCGCCGAACCGGACGGTCCGCCGGATCAGGCTGCGCTGGAGCAGTCCGACGTCGCTGATGACCGCAGCGGCGTCCTCCGGCCGGACCGTCCGCGCACGGCGGAGCAGGTAGGGTCCGACCGACTGCCGGACGTACGTCTGCGAGTCCGGACGGATCCGCCGGCCGTTGATGGTCGCGGAGGGTGCGGGTTCGTTCGCCGTCGGGCAGCATGCGTACACCGCGAGGCCGACGCCGACTGACGCGAGGACGAGGACCGCGATCGTTGGACCCGTGCCCACGCCCGTCCAGTCGACCGTGACCTGCAGCCATGACAGGCCGATCGCTGCCAGCGCTGCAGCGCCGACGGCGAGCCAGGAGGCGCGGCGCACCTTCGCGGGGTCGCGCACCTCGCCGAGGCGCTCGCGGAACACCCGCCACCCGAGTCTGAACACGAGGTTCCTTCTACTCGGCGGAGCCGAGAATCGTCCGCCAGCGGATCGGCTACGGTTCCGGGGTGATCACGGACGAGACGCGCTGCCCCTGCCTCAGCGGCAACCCCTACGGCGAGTGCTGCGCGCCCCTGCACGCCGGGGCTGCCGCTCCCACGGCGGAACGCCTCATGCGCTCGCGCTTCACGGCGTTCGCGCTCGGCCTCCCCGAGTACCTGCTGCGCACCTGGCACCCGACCACGCGCCCGGCGTCGCTCGAGCTGGACGCCGACCAGCGGTGGACGCGCCTGGACATCGTCTCGACGCGTGCCGGAGGCCCGTTCGACTCCCGGGGCACGGTCGCCTTCCGCGCGTGGTGGCGCTCGGGGACCGACCGCGGAACACTCGAGGAGACGAGCGAGTTCGTCCGCGAGAGCGGCCGCTGGTACTACGTCGACGGCGTGGTCAGCTGACCGACCGGTCGTCCCCGCCGATCACCGGCGGCAGACCCACGGAGGCGCGCATCGCCCGCCGCACGTCGGCCTCCGACGGCAGCAGTTCGTCCTGGTCCCCGCTGAGGAAGAACCGGATCTGGCCGAGCGCCTGCTCGGACAGCATGTCGAGGCCGTTCAGCACGCGCCCTCCGGCGGCAGCCCACCTCGTCGACGCCGCGGTCGGCCACGGCTCGTAGGCGACGTCGAAGAGCACGGCGTCGGAGCCGGACGGGACGAGGTCGAGCTCGTCGGCGGCGCCCCCGGGCAGCGTGGACAGCACGAAGCCGTGGTGCGTGCCGGGCAGCTCGGTGAGCGGGAGCACCTCGAGCGAGATGCCTTGGCGGACGGCCAGGTCCACGAGCGCACCGGCCTTCGCGGTGTCCCGGAGGAAGAGCCGCACGAGGGAGGCCCCGAGCCGGACGGCCGCGGTGAGGGCGCTCGCCGCGGTGGCCCCACCGCCGAGGATCGTGGCCTCGCCGGGCAGGTGCCCGAGCGCCTCGACGGGGCGTACGAGCCCCTCGACGTCCGTGTTGGCCCCGTACCGCAGCACGGTGTCGCCCGAGCGCCGGAACGCGACGGTGTTCGCGACGCCGAGCTCGTCGACCAGCGGGGTCGTCCGGTCGAGCAGGGGCAGGACCTCGCGCTTGAGCGGCATCGTGAGGCTCAGCCCGCGCCACTCCGGACCCAGCCCCGCGACGAACGCGTCGAGGCCGCCGGACGCGACCTCGTGCCTCCCGTACGTGAAGGGGAGCCCGAGCACGTCGTAGGCCGCTGCGTGCAGCGTGGGGGAGAGCGAGTGCGCGATGGGGGAGCCGAGCACCGCAAGACGGGTGCGGTCCGGGTCGGAGTACGCCACGGTCCGTCAGCCTATCCGCGTGCCCCAGCACGCGCCGTTAGGTTAGGCTTACCTACGTGATCCGTACTCCCCACCGTCTCCGCCGAGCGGTCGCCGCAGTCGGCGCCGTCGTCGCAGCGTCCCTCGTCCTCGCCGGCTGTGCCTCCGGTTCCGGTTCCGACGCGTCGTCGTCCTCCTCCGGATCGGCGTCCGAGGGCCAGTTCCCGGTGTCCATCACCACGGCGCTGGGCACCACGAAGATCGACTCCCAGCCGAAGCGCGTCGTCGCCCTCGGGTGGGGCGACGCCGAGACCGCCCTCGAACTCGGCGTCCAGCCGGTCGGCGCGAGCGACTGGCTCGCCTTCGGCGGCGACGGCGTCGGACCGTGGCTGAAGGGCGCGTACGACAAGTCGCCGAAGATCATCCAGACGCTCGAGCCGAGCTACGAGGACATCATCAAGCTCAAGCCCGACGTGATCCTGGACGTGAAGTCCTCGGGCGACAAGGACCGCTACGCCAAGCTCTCGGCGATCGCGCCGACCGTCGCGATCCCGAAGGGCGGGGAGAACTACCTCGCGACGACGGAGCAGCAGACGACCATGATCGCGAAGGCGCTCGGGAAGGAAGCCGAGGGCAAGAAGCTCCTGTCCGACCTCGACGACGCCTACGCCGCCGCCCGCAAGGCCCACCCCGAGTTCGCCGGCAAGACCGCCGTCGTCGGTGCCTACACGTCGGAGGGCTTCGGGGCGTACGCGTCCACGGACAGCCGCTCGACGTTCATGCGGAAGCTCGGATTCACGATCCCGAAGGCGATCGACGAGCAGGCCGGCAAGGCGTTCTCGGTGCACCTGTCGGACGAGAACCTCGACCTGCTCGACGCCGACCTGACGTTGATCCTGCCGATCTACGTCGACGCGTCGAAGGCCGAGTCGGACCCGCTGTTCCAGAAGGTGCCGTCGGTCGAGGCCGGGCACGACATCGTGTTCGACGACCCGGACGTGTCCTCCGCGTTCTCGATGGGCACCACCGCGGCGATCGAGTGGGCGCTGAAGAAGCTGCCGGACGAGTTCGCCGCGAAGCTCGGCTGATCGACCCGGGGCGGACTGGAGGCGCGGTGTCTGCTGGCACCGCGCCTCCGGTCGTGAAGGGACGGTCAGACCCCGAAGGTCGACCCGAGGAACGCGAAGAGCAGGGCGATCAGCGGGAACGAGCCCTGCACGAACGCGGAGTTGAGGTAGCGCCGACCCGTCCCGGCGAGGATCACCGCGGCTCCGAGCATCGACGCCGTGGAGAACACCACGAGCGTCCACCCGCTCGCGCCGTTGCCCGCGATCACGAGGACGACCCCGAGGAGCGCCCCGATCGCGAGGAACAGGTTGTAGAAGCCCTGGTTGAACGCGAGCGAGCGCGTCGCCTGCACCTCGGTGTCGGACGAGAGCCCGAAGATCCGGCGGACCCGCGGGCTCGTCCAGGCGACGGACTCGAGGAAGAAGATGTAGACGTGCACGACGGCCGCGAGGACCGCGCACACGCTCGAGATCACCAGCAGGACGGACATGGCTTCCATTCTCGCAGTTCCGACGGGGTGCTCAGGTCCCACCCAGCTCCGACGGACGTAACCGACACGTGACGAACGGCTCCGGCCGTTAGGCTTCCGGCATGAGCGACGACGACACCACGCCCGAGTACGACCCGGCGGCCGTCGCCGAACTGCACAGCATCCGGCAGAGCATCGACAACATCGACGCCGCCGTGATCCACATGCTCGCCGAGCGCTTCAAGTACACGCAGCGGGTCGGGTACCTCAAGGCCGCCGCCGGGATGCCACCGGCAGACCCGGGGCGCGAGCAGGTCCAGGTCGCGCGACTCCGGTCGCTCGCAGCGGAGTCGCGCCTCGACCCTGCCTTCGCCGAGAAGTTCCTCAACTTCATCGTCGCCGAGGTCATCCACCACCACGAGCAGATCGCCGGCGGCGACGAGTGACCGACCAGCTGCCGTCGCTGCTCGTCGGTTCCTACACGGCCACGGGCGGCGGCACCGCGACGGGCATCTCGTGGGTGCCGGGCGGGCCGGTCGACGCCCTCCCGGAGGCGCGGACGGTCGCGGTCATCGACGACCCGTCGTTCCTCGCCGTCTCCGGCGACCGTGTCTACGCGGTGTCCGAGACGACCCCGGGCACGGTCTCCGCGTTCCGCCGCGACGGCGCCTCGCTCGAGCACCTCTGGGACGCGCCGTCCGGTGGTGACGCCCCGTGCCACGTGCGGGTCGACCCGTCCGGCACGCTCGTCGTCACCAACTACACCTCCGGCACGGTCACCGCGGTGTCGCTCGCGGCCGTCGAGTCGCATGCCGCCTCGGTGCTGGCGAGCGACGGCCTCGTCGTCGCGCACGGCACCGAGGACCAGCTGACGGCGCCCGACACCTCGGTCGTCACCGCGGTCCTGCCCGACGTCACCGGACCGGTCGAGGACCGGCAGGACGGCCCGCACGCCCATCAGTCGATCGCGACACCGGACGGCACGGTGCTCGTCGCCGACCTCGGCGGCGACGCGTTGCACGAGTTCCGGGTCACGAGCGCACCGTCCGTCGAAGCCGTCGGCGTCCACCGGCTCACCCCCGGTGTCGGCCCGCGGCACATGGCCTGGTACGACGGCGACCTGTTCGTGGCCGGTGAGCTCGACGGGCGCGTGCACCGCCTCCGACGCGATGCATCGGGGACGTTCGCGTCGGTCGCCTCCGTGGCCACCTTCGACGGCGAGGTCGGCGCATCGCTCCTCAGCCACATCGAGGGCGACGACGCCGGGCGGGTGTCCGTCGCGGTGCGCGGCCGTGACCTGATCGTGGTGCTCGACGCATCCGACGGCGGGCTGTCGCTCGTCGGGAGCGCCGGGTCCGGTGGCGTCTGGCCCCGACACTTCGCGCGCGTGCCCGGGTACCTGCTCGTCGCCAACCAGATGTCCGACGCGGTGGCCGTGCTGCCGGTCGGGGACGACGGTGTGCCGGGTCCGGCGATCGCGCAGATCCCGGTGGGCTCACCGAGCTGCGTCATCCCGGTCTGACGTCCGTCGGTGCCGTCCCGGGGGCGAGCGTCAGCGGTCGACGACGTTCTCGAACGGACGGCCCTCCGCCAGCGCGGTCACCTGCCGGCGCATGAGTTCGATCGACCGCGGGACGCTGAGGTCGGTGTTGCCGCCGACGTGCGGCGTCACGACCGTGTTCGGCGTCGTCCACAGCGGGTGGCCGGCGGGCAGCGGCTCCGGGTCGGTGACGTCGAGCGCCGCCGAGATCCGCCCGGACCGCAGTTCCGCGACGAGTGCGTCGGTGTCGACGACCTTGCCGCGCGCCACGTTCACCACGAGGGCGCCGTCGGGCAGCGCCGCGAGCAGCTCGGCGTCCACCAGCCGCTCGGTCTCGTCCGTGAGCGGCGTGATGAGCACGAGGACGTCGGTCGTCGCCGCGAGCGCTGGCAGCTCGTCGAACGCGTGCACCTGCCGACCGTCCTGGACGCGCGCGGTCCGCGCGACGACGGTGACCTCGGTGCGGAAGGCCTCGAAGCGCGTGGCGATCGCGGACCCGATGGCGCCGTACCCGACGACGGTCACCCGACGGTCCGCCAACGAACGGGTGGTGCGGGCGTCCCAGACGCCGGCGGCACGGTCGGCCTGGAACGCGCCCAGTTCCCGTAGCGAGGTGAGGGCGAGCCCGACGGCGAGTTCGGCCGTCTCGTCGTCGTGGATGCCCCGGCCGTTCGCGAGCTGCGCGTGTCCGGGGACGTGCGGCACGGCGTGCTCGTAGCCCGCACTCGGCAGCTGCAGGAGCTGGAGGTTCGGCAGGTCGTGCACGTACTGCCAGCGGTGTCGGCCCGCGAAGTAGAACGGCAGCAGTGTGACCGCGACCTCGTCGGGGCGGGCGTACGGCCCCTCGACGTCCCACACGTCGAGCTCGACGCCGTCCGGCACGGGGCCGAACCGGTCGACGAGCTCGACGAAGGGCAGTGTGACGATCGTCATGCCGGCGGGGTCAGCCGTCGGTGCGCGGCGAGAACGTGCCGTCGGCGTCGAGCGGACCCCGACCGACGTAGCCCTCGGTGACGTCCTCGGCGACGACGTCCCCGAAGCGCGACGGGAGCGTGGCGGCGTGGGCGCCGCGCAGCTCGTCGATCGTCGCCTCGAACGCGCCCTGGACCTCGAGCGTGCCGCTCGTGGCGTCGGTGACGCCGATGCGGAGCACGGGGAAGCCGCGCCCGTCGCAGAGGCCCTGGAAGCGCACGTCGTCCTCGCGCCGGACGGTCACGATGACGCGACCGGTCGACTCGGAGAACAGCGCGGTCGCGGTGTCGACGCCGTCGCGCTCCTCGAGCTCGTCGAGGACGACCCGGGCGCCGATGCCGAACCGGAGCACCGACTCGGCGAGGGACTGGCCGAGACCGCCGTCCGCCAGGTCGTGCGCGCTGGTGAGCAGCTGCTCGCCGGCCGCAGCGTGCAGGAGGTCGGCGAGGGCCTTCTCGTGCTCGAGGTCGACCGCCGGCGGGCGTCCACCGAGGTGCCCGTGCACGGTGCCGGCCCACGCCGAGCCGTCGAGCTCGAGCGACGTCGTGCCGAGCAGGTAGATGTTGTGGCCGTCGTCCTGCCAGCCGGAGGGGACCCGCAGTGCGACGTCCTCGATCACACCGAGGACCCCGACGACCGGCGTCGGGTGGATCGGGGTGGTGCCGGTCTGGTTGTAGAACGACACGTTGCCGCCGGTCACCGGGATGCCGAGCTCCATGCAGCCGTCCGCGAGGCCCTCGACGGCCTCGGAGAACTGCCACATCACCTCGGGGTTCTCCGGGGAGCCGAAGTTCAGGCAGTCGGTGACCGCGGCGGGGACGGCACCGGTCACGGCGACGTTCCGGTACGCCTCGGCCAGGGCCAGACGCGCACCCTGCTTCGGGTCGAGCTGGCAGTACCGGCCGTTCGCGTCGGTCGCGATCGTCACGCCGAGGCCGGTCTCTTCGTCGACACGGATCATGCCGCCGTCGTCGGGGAAGGAGAGTGCCGTGTTGCCGAGCACGTAGGTGTCGTACTGGTTCGTGACCCAGTTCTTCGAGGCGAGGTTCGGCGAACCGAGCAGGCTGAGGAACTGCGCCTTCATCGCGGGGCCGTCGGCCGGGCGGTCGAGCGACGCGGCCGAGTCGGCCTGCAGTGCGTCGATCCACGTCGGGTAGGCGACGGGACGGTCGTACACCGGACCGTCGACGGCGACCGTGCGCGGGTCGACGTTCACGATCTCCTGGCCCTGCCAGTCGATGACGAGGCGGCCCGTCCCGGTGACCTCGCCGAGGACGCTGGTCTCGACCTCCCACTTGTCGACGACCGCGAGGAACTCGTCGAGCTTCTCGGGGCGGACGACCGCCATCATGCGCTCCTGGCTCTCCGACATGAGGATCTCTTCTGCGGTGAGCGAGGGGTCGCGGAGCAGCACGTCGTCGAGCGAGATGTGCATGCCGCCGTCACCGTTGCTCGCGAGCTCGGAGGTCGCGCAGGAGATGCCGGCCGCGCCGAGGTCCTGGATGCCCTCGACCAGCTCCTTCTGGAACAGCTCGAGGCAGCACTCGATGAGGACCTTCTCGGCGAAGGGGTCGCCCACCTGGACGGCCGGACGCTTCGTCGGGCCGCCCTCGGTGAAGGTGTCGGAGGCGAGGATCGACGCGCCGCCGATGCCGTCGCCTCCGGTCCGCGCACCGAAGAGCACGACCTTGTTGCCGGCGCCGGACGCGTTCGCGAGGTGGAGGTCCTCGTGCCGGAGCACGCCGACCGCCAGCGCGTTGACGAGCGGGTTGCCCTGGTACACCGGGTCGAAGTAGGTCTCGCCGCCGATGTTCGGCAGGCCGAGGCAGTTGCCGTAGAACGAGATGCCGCCGACGACGCCGTGCACGACGCGCGCGGTGTCCTCGTGGTCGATCGCGCCGAAGCGGAGCTGGTCCATCACGGCGACCGGTCGGGCGCCCATCGAGATGATGTCGCGGACGATGCCCCCGACGCCGGTCGCGGCACCCTGGTAGGGCTCGACGTAGGAGGGGTGGTTGTGCGACTCGACCTTGAAGGTCACCGCCCAGCCGTTGCCCACGTCGATCACACCGGCGTTCTCGCCCATGCCGACCATGAGGTTCTTCGTCATCTCCGGCGTGACCTTCTTGCCGAACTGCCGGAGGTAGTTCTTGCTCGACTTGTACGAGCAGTGCTCGGACCACATGACCGAGTACATCGCCAGCTCGCCCGAGGTGGGGCGGCGGCCGAGGATCTCGCGGATCTTCGCGTACTCGTCCGCCTTGAGCCCGAGGGCCTCGTACGGCTGCTCCTTGTCGGGGGTGGCAGCGGCGTCCTGCACGGTGTCGGGCTTCGGGCGAACGGAGGTCGTCACGGTGTTGTCGTTCCCTGTCACTGGAGTCGTGTTCGTCGACGTGGTGGTCACTTGACCAGCGTCGACTCGATCACGGAGGTGAAGAAGGTGAGGCCGTCCGTGCCGGAGGCCATCGCCGCGGGGGTGTCCGGGCCGAACCCGGGCTCCGTCGCGTGCTCGGGGTGCGGCATGAGGCCGACGACGTTGCCGCGCTCGTTCGAGACGCCGGCGATGTCGTCGATCGACCCGTTCGGGTTCACGCCGACGTAGCGGAACACCACCTGGCCGTTGTCCTCGATGCGCTTGATCTCGTCGGCGTCGGCGACGAACCGGCCGTCGGCGTTCTTCAGCGGGATGGTGATCTCCTGCTGGGACGCGAAGCCGCTCGTCCACGCCGTCGCGGTCGTCTCGACGCGGAGCTTCTGGTCGCGCCGGATGAACTGCTGGTGCGCGTTGCGGGTGTGGGCGCCCGGGACGAGGCGGGCCTCGGCGAGCATCTGGAAGCCGTTGCAGATGCCGAGCACGGGCATGCCCTTGCCGGCGGCGTCGATGACCTCGGCCATGATCGGGGCCTTCGCGGCGATCGCACCGGCGCGGAGGTAGTCGCCGTAGGAGAACCCGCCGGGCAGCACGATCGCGTCGACCCCCTGCAGGTCGTGGTCGCCGTGCCAGAGGGCCACGGCCTCTGCGCCCGCGAGGCGCACCGCGCGCTGGGCGTCGCGGTCGTCGAGCGAACCCGGGAACGTGATGACGCCGATGCGCATCGGGCTCACGCCTCGTCGGCGACGGTGACCGAGACGACGTCCTCGATCACGGCGTTCGAGAAGACGTCCGCCGCGATGTCGCGGACCTCGGCGAGCTTGGCGTCGTCGACGGGGCCGTCGACGGTCACCTCGAAGCGCTTGCCGATGCGGACGTTGGTCAGGTCGGCCTTGCCGAGACGGGCGAGGGCGTTGCCCACCGCCTTGCCCTGCGGGTCGAGGATCTCGGCCTTCGGCATGACCTCGACGACGATCGTTGGCACGTGTTCACTCCAGCGCTTCGGGGGTGGGTGGGACGGCACCAGTCTACGGTGCGGCCGCGACACGCCGGACCGTCTTGCAGCGTTCTCCTCCAAGACGTATATTCCAGGTCGAATAGTCGTTGTCGAACACCGGACGGGAGGCACGGATGGCGTCGCTCACGCCGCTCGCGTTCGCCGCGCTCGGGCTCCTGGCCGAAGCGCCCATGCACCCCTACGAGATGTTCCAGACGATGCTGCAGCGCCGCGAGGACCAGAACGTCAAGGTCCGGCCCGGCACGCTCTATCACCAGATCGGCCGGTTGGTGGACCTCGGGTTCGCCGAGGCGCTCGGCTCCGCGCGCGAGGGCAACCGCCCGGAACGCACGACCTACGCCATCACCGACCACGGGCGCGCCGAACTCCGGGCCGCACTCCGCCGGATGATCGCGGAGCCGGCGGACGAGTACCCGGAGTTCCAGCTCGCCGTCTCCCACGTCGACAACCTGACCGCACCGGACGCCGTCAGCGCCCTGCGTGCACGAGCGGACGCGCTCCGCGACCAACGCGCCGAGTACGACGAGGCAGCCACGGGCCTGGAAGCCAAGCGTCTCGCCGACCGCTTCTGGCTGGACGTGTCGTACGTCCGTGCCATGCTCACGGCGCAGATCGAGTGGCTCTCCGCCACCGCCGACCGGATCGCCAGCGGTGACGTCCGCTGGGACGGACCGGCGGTCCCCGACGACACCGACCCCTCCACGAACAGCAAGGAACCCACTCGATGACCACCGTCACGCCCCCGCGGACGACCGAGAAGAAGCCGTGGCCCGCCCTGTGGGCGCTCGTCGTCGGCTTCTTCATGATCCTCGTCGACTCGACCATCGTGTCGGTCGCGACCCCGACCATCGCCCAGAAGCTCCACGCGGACATCAACTCCGTGATCTGGGTGACGAGCGCGTACCTGCTCGCGTACGCGGTCCCGCTGCTCATCACCGGTCGGCTCGGTGACCGCTTCGGCCCGAAGGTGCTGTACCAGACCGGTCTCGTCGTGTTCACGCTCTCGAGCCTCTGGTGCGGTCTCGCCGGCTCGATCGAGGTGCTCATCGTCGCCCGCGTGGTGCAGGGGCTCGGTGCCGCGATGATGACGCCGCAGACGATGTCGGTCATCACGCGCATCTTCCCGCCGCAGAACCGCGGTGCCGCGATGGGGCTCTGGGGCGCCGTCGCCGGGGTCGCCTCACTCGTCGGGCCCATCGTCGGCGGCCTGCTCGTCGACGGCTTCGGCTGGGAATGGATCTTCTTCGTCAACGTCCCGGTCGGCGTCGTCGCGTTCGTCCTCGCGCAGCGCTTCGTCCCGACATTCGAGCGCCACGGGCACCGCTTCGACTACCTCGGCATCGTGCTGAGCGCCGTCGGCATGTTCCTGCTCGTCTTCGGCATCCAGGAAGGCGAGACGTACGACTGGGGCACCATCACGGGCCCGATCACCGTCTGGTCGCTCATCATCGCCGGCCTCGTCGTGCTCGCCGCGTTCGTCGTCTGGCAGGGCGTGCAGAAGGGCGAGCCGCTGCTGCCGCTCGGCCTGTTCAAGGACCGCAACTTCACCCTCGCCAACATCGCCATCACGGCGGTGGGCGTCGCGATCTCGTCGTTCGCCCTCCCGATCATGCTGTGGGCGCAGGACGTCCTCACCTTCAGCCCGACCCAGGCCGCGCTGCTGCTCGTGCCGCAGGCCGTCCTGTCCGCCGGCCTCGCGCCGCTGGTCGGCAAGAACCTGCACCGCTGGAACGCCCGCTGGGTCGCGTCGTTCGGTCTCGCCTGCTTCTCGGGCGCACTGTTCTGGTTCGGCTCGCTCCTGGCGTCCGGGGCGGACTGGGGCTGGGTGCTGCTGCCGTCGACGCTCCTGGGCCTCGCGAACGCCTGCATGTGGGGACCCCTCTCGGTCTCCGCGACCCGCAACCTGCCGCCGAAGCTGGCCGGTGCCGGCTCGGGCGTCTACAACACGACCCGGCAGATCGGCGCCGTCCTCGGCTCGGCCGGCATCGCCGCGTTGATCGAGGCCCGCATCACGGCGAACTTCCCGGCGTCGACCGGGGGTCACAGCGCCGGCGGTGCCGAGCAGCAGGTCGGGGCGCTCCCGAGCATGCTCCAGCAGCCGTTCTCGACCGCGATGGGCCAGTCGCTCGTCCTGCCGGCCGTGGTGCTCGTCGTCGCGATCATCGCCGCGCTCTGCCTCGGCAAGCCGAAGCAGATCGTCGCGTGGCAGCAGACCGGTTCGATGGCGACGCAGCCGGGTGCCGGCTCCGACCCCAGCGCGTCCGTCGCCGAGCAGGGCGCGACGACCGGCGCGCACGCGGCGGGTGCCGCCCCGGCCACCGCCGAGGACGAACTGGCGGCCGTCGACCACCGCGGCAAGCACGCGGACGCCTAGCCCTCGGGGGCTCACCCGCGGCGCTGCAGGTGCGCCCGGGTGAGCTCCTCCATCTCCTCGTCGCTCAGCGCATCGACCGAGCGGGCCTCCCGCCGGTCGGTGCGCTGCCACCGGATGAAGAGCGAGATGAGCACGGGGACGTCCGCCACCTCGGCGATGAACCAGAGCAGGTCCCCGGCGAGGTGCTGGTCCTGCAACGGTGACGGGAACCACGGTCGCCCGACCGCGTGCACGAGCGAGCCGTCGAGCACGTGGTTCGACACGCGCAGGACGATGCCCGGGATCGCATCGGCGAGGAGCTCGACGAACGCCAGCAGGAACTCGACGGTGACGAACGTCGACGACCGCAGGACGCCCGGCTCCGAGAGCGGGGTCAGCAGGGCGAAGCCGAGCATCGGCACGAGCACGGTGATCGCGGTCGCGCTGACCTCGGACTCCCGCACCACGGCCGACAGCGGGGTGAGCAGGAAGCAGAACAACGCCAGGGCGATCAGCGGGGAGACGATCGCGTTCCCCAGGAACCGTCCCGGGCGCGAGGCGAGCGCCGCCGTGGCCGCACGGGCGAGCCGTTCCGGGCCTCCGGCGCGGAGCAGGGACACCGGCGCGGCGAACGCGGCGAACGTCGGCACGGCGAAGAAGAGCAGCGCGAGCCGCAGCACGAAGGCCCAGCGGAGCTGTCGGTCGTACACACCGACGATGCCGAACTGCAGGATCCCGAACAGGACGAGCGCCGCGAGGAACGCCAGGCTCCGCCACCACGGCCACCGGGTACCGCGACGCGCGGCCCCGACCATCCACCACCCGTAGGTGACGGCGGCGACGGCGATGAGGACCGCCGCGAGCGGGTCGACGTGCCAGATGCTCCAGAACTCGGGTGTCGAGGGCGTGGGGTGCCTCCTGCGGGGTCGTGCTGCCGACGACAATCCTCCGCCTCCGGAGCGGCGCACAGCGGGCCCGCACGGTGAGAACCGGTTCAGATCCCGGTGACCCGGGCCTGGTGTACAGTGGTCTCGTTGTCTTGATCTCTGCAAAAGAAAGGCCCAGCATGGACGTCGACGCCGACCTGCTCCGCGCCTCCGGTCTCCGGGTCACGACACCACGGCTCGCCGTCCTCCGCGCCACGGGGTCGATGCCGCACGCCACCGCCGACGACATCGTCACCGCGCTCACCGCCGAGCTGCCGACCACCAGTCACCAGGCGGTCTACGGCGTCCTCGCGGCGCTCACCGGCGTCGGCCTGGTCCGGCGCATCGAACCCGCCGGCAGTCCCGCCCGCTACGAACGGCGGACCGGTGACAACCACCACCACATCGTCTGCACCATGTGCGGCGCCATCGCGGACGTCGACTGCGCCGTCGGTCACGCGCCCTGCCTGACCCCGTCCGAGACGCACGGCTTCGCCGTCACCACCGCGGAGGTCACGTACTGGGGCATCTGCGAGCGGTGCGCCGCCGCCGAGCGCGACGACACCGAGCAACCCGAGCAACCCTGACCGAACCAACCGTTCCACCTGAGGAGGAACCGTGTCCGACCAGAACACGCCCACCACGACGACCAACAGCGGCGCACCCGTCTCCAGCGACCAGCACTCGATGAGTGTCGGCGCGGACGGCCCCATCGCGCTCCACGACCACTACCTCGTCGAGAAGCTCGCCCAGTTCAACCGGGAGCGGATCCCGGAGCGCGTCGTGCACGCCAAGGGCGGCGGTGCGTTCGGCACCTTCACCGTCACGCACGACGTCAGCCGCTACACCCGCGCGGCGTTCCTGCAGCCGGGCCAGACCACCGAGATGCTCGCCCGTTTCTCGTCCGTCGCCGGCGAGCAGGGCTCCCCGGACACCTGGCGCGACCCCCGTGGCTTCGCGCTGAAGTTCTACACGACCGAGGGCAACTACGACCTCGTCGGCAACAACACCCCGGTGTTCTTCCTCCGCGACGGCATCAAGTTTCCGGACTTCATCCGCTCCCAGAAGCGCCTGCCGGGGTCGCACCTCCGTGACCACGACATGCAGTGGGACTTCTGGACCCTGTCGCCCGAGTCGGCCCACCAGGTCACGTGGCTCATGGGTGACCGTGGCCTCCCCGCCAGCTGGCGCAACATGGACGGCTTCGGGTCGCACACCTACCAGTGGATCAACGCCGACGGCGAGCGCTTCTGGGTGAAGTACCACTTCATCACCGAGCAGGGCCACAAGACCCTGACCCAGGAGGACGCCGACCGCATCGCCGGCGAGGACGCGGACTTCCACATCCGTGACCTGCACGAGGCGATCGAGCGGCAGGACTTCCCGCGCTGGACCCTCAAGGTGCAGGTCATGCCCTACGAGGACGCGAAGACCTACCGCTTCAACCCGTTCGACCTCACGAAGGTCTGGCCGCACGCGGACTACCCGCTCATCGAGGTCGGCACGATGGAGCTCAACCGCAACCCGGAGAACTACTTCGCGCAGATCGAGCAGGCGACCTTCGCCCCCTCGAACTTCGTGCCGGGCATCGCTGCCAGCCCCGACAAGATGCTCCTCGCCCGCATCTTCAGCTACGCGGACGCGCACCGCTACCGTGTCGGCACGAACCACGCGCAGCTGCCGGTGAACGCCCCGAAGAACGAGGTCCACTCGTACTCGAAGGACGGCGCCATGCGGTTCGACTTCCAGAAGTCCGAGGTCCCCGTCTACGCGCCGAACTCCCTCGGCGGTGCGCACGCCGACCCGGCCGCCACGGACGACGCTCCCGGTTGGGAGTCCGACGGCGCCCTGCAGCGCTCCGCAGCGACCCTCCACCCCGAGGACGACGACTTCGGTCAGGCCGGCACGCTCTACCGCGAGGTCCTCGACGACGCCGCCCGCGAGCGCCTGGTCGGCAACATCGCCGGGCACGTCTCGAAGGTGACGCGCGACGACCTGCGCGAGCGCGTCTTCGCGTACTGGACCAACGTCGACCCCGACCTCGGAGCGCGCGTGCGCGCCGCGGTCGTGCCGAGCGCGCCGGGCTCCAGCGAGGACCCGGAGAAGGTCGCGGTCGAGGCGTAGGCCCCGGCCCCACTTGACGGGAGGCGCGGTGCCGGNCACCGCGCCTCCCGTCCGTCGTGGGACTGTGTCTAGACCTGCTGGCCGTTGAGCCAGATCGGTCCAGCGGGCCAGGCCTCCAGCCGGTCGGTCACCGGCAGCACCATCCAGCCGCCCTGGTCGGTCATCGGCAGGCCCGCGCCCTCGGCCGTGAACGCGGTGTAGTCGCCCACCACGTCGTCGAAGAGGTGCCAGCCGAGGTTGGCGTAGAACGGCACGCGGTTCTCGGCTGCGCCGAGGAATCCGTACGGCACCGCCAGCCCCTCGAGCACGGCGTGCGCGCGTTCCATCAGGTCGCGGCCCTTGCCCGTGCCCTGCAGCCGGGGCGACACCGCGACGAGTCCGGTGTCGCCGACCAGGACGTCCCTGCCGCCGACCGTGATGAACATCCGGCGGATGCCGACGTGCGCGAGGACGACGTCGTCGTCGCCCCGGGCGAGCACGCGTCGTTCGGGCTGCATGCCGGCCCAGCTGCGGCCGCCCACGTACCAGTGCGACCAGTCGGGGAAGGCCTGCCCCAGGAGCGCTGCGATCGCCTCGTGGTCGGTGAGCGACAGGGCGCTCTCCTCGACCACCTCCCACCGGATGTCGTCAGTCATGCGTCCATCCTGTCGGAGCCGGCCCGGCCGGGTCTCGGGCTGGGCGACGATCCTCGCGCGATCGAGCACGAGGAGTGTCGCCGGACGCGGGACTCGGGCCCGCGGTTCAGCCGCGTGCCGGCGTCGTGACCTCGATGCGGTTCGCCCACGGGTCCTCGAACGCGACGGTCCGACCGTCGTCGGCAGTCTGGACGCCCGTGTGGTGCATCCGCTCGACGAGTGCCCCGAGGTCGTCGGTGCCGGGTACCTCGATCCGGACGAGTCCGAGGCCGAGTGCGAGCTGGCGTCGACCGGCTCCGCGGGAGTTCCACGTGTTCATCGCCATGTGGTGGTGGTAGCCGCCGGCACTGACGAAGAGCGCCTCGCCCCACCCCGCGGTCGCCGCGAAGCCGAGCCGGTCGACGTAGAACTCCTTCGCCGTCGCGACGTCGCCGACGGAGAGGTGCACGTGCCCGACCTTGCCGGGGGCTGCCTGTGCCGAAGTGAGCGCGGTCTCGGTCAGGTGCGCGCGGAGGAACGCGTTCGGGTCGAGGAAGATCGTGTCCATGTCGACGGAGCCGTGCGTCCACGACCACTCCGTCCGGTCGCGGTCCCAGTACAGCTCGACGCCGTTGCCCTCGGGGTCCTGGAAGTAGAAGGCGTTGCTCACGAGGTGGTCCGCGCTGCCGGTGAACGTCTCGGGGTACTTCGTCGCGACGGAGTAGAGCGCCGCCGCGAGGTCGGCGCGGGTGTCGAACAGGATCGCGGTGTGGAAGAGGCCGGCCTCGTGCGGGGCGGCGTGCCGCATGGCGGGTGCGTGTTCGAGGACCACGATCGGCGTCGTGCCCCGACCGAGGACCGCGACGGCGCCGTCGTCGGTGAGGACCGAGAGCCGGACGCCCTCGGTGTAGAAGCCGATCATCCGGTCGAGGTCGGCGACCCGGAGGGTCACGGCACCCATCCCGGTGTCGGCGGCGAGGAGGTCCTGCGTGTGCATGGGACCAGTGTGCGCGCATGTGGTTGACGCGTCAACCAAATGCGTCCCGCTGCTCGCGGTGCGCGTCCGCAGCGGGCGTCGGTGACGGGGGAAGATGGGAGCATGCCGCGCGCACCTCGACCGCACCCCCGTCCTCGTGGTCGCTCGGGAGGGCGTCCCGGCGGCCGTTCGGGCCCCGGCGACTTCCCGGTCGAGCAGATGCGCGACCGCATGTCGTCCTACATCTACGGCAACATCACGGTGCTCGCCGCGGCGATCGCGGTCGACCCCGACGCGATCCACCACGGAGCCGCGGTCTGGGCCGTCCTCGGCACGGCCGTGCTGACGTACCTCGCGCACGTGCTGTCCCACCTCGTCGCGCACGGCTTCGGCGACGACGGCAGCGGATCCGACGACGCCCGGCGCGAGTCGGTCGCGATCATCGCGCGGAACGCCAACCCGATCGCGACGTCGGGCCTGATCCCCGCCGTGCTGTACGCGGCGTCCTGGATCGGGTGGCTGCCGGCTCCCTGGGCGCAGACGGCGGCGCTCGTCATCCTCGTCGTCCGCATCGGCCTGGTCGGTGTCTTCATGCAGCGCTTCAGCGGGAAGCGCCCGACGTTCCTCGGGTTGTGGGGCGGCATCGTGCTCGCCGCGGTCGCCTTCGTGATCGGGTTCGTCAAGGTGCTGCTCACCCACTGAGCGCGCCCGGCCCCCGCGGCGGGTGTCGTGCGCGTGCGCCGTCGGCCGGTCGCGGTAGCGTTCGGAGAGCGCCGGACCCGGTGTGCCGCACGCCGATCGGAGGGATGCCATGCCGCCGTCCGAACCGGCCTTCGACTACCGCACCGGTGGCGACGACGACGTCACCATCCGGCAGATCCGCACCGACGGTCCGCAGGCGGGCACGATCGGGCCGCGCCCGGACCACGTCGTCTTCGTGCTCGAGGACGGCGGGGCGACGCTCACCGCCGACGACGGCAGCACGTGGGAGGTCCGAGCCGGACGCCCGATGATGCTCTCCGCCCCGGTCGCCTACGCGTTCGAGACGGATGCGCGGGGGATGACGCTCCTGCACATCGCGCCGGCCGTGCTCGGCGACACCGAGGAGCCCTCGGAGTTCGTCCAGCCCGACGCCGACGACCCGGGCGTCGAACCCCTGCTCGCGCTGCTCCGTGAGGTCACCGACCGGATCCTCGACCCCGCGCTGCAGCCCGACGAGCGAGCGGCGCTGAACCGGCGCGTGGCCACCGTCGTCACCTCGACGTTCACCCGATCGCGTTCGGACGTCCAGCACCGGCTCCGCCACGCGATCCGGTTCGTGCACGACCACGCGGGCGAGCCCATCGAGGTCGCGGACATCGCCGCCGCGGCGGACCTCAGCGAGCGGGGGCTGCAGGACCTGTTCCGGCGTCGGCTGGCGGTCACGCCGATGCGCTACCTGCGCGAGGTCCGACTCGACCGCGTGCACCTCGAGCTCGCGTCCCGGCGCACCGGCGTCGTCACGGTGCGCGACGTCGCCCGGCGCTGGCAGTTCGCGCACCTCGGGCGGTTCGCGGCGACCTACCGTCGTCGGTTCGGGGAGAGCCCGCACGAGACCCTCGGCCGCTCGGGGCGCGTCGAGGGCTGAGCGACCCCGGACGGGGACGCGACCGGGCGGGCCGCACCCGAGCGGGACGCGACCGGGCACGGGAGGCGCGGTGCGGGTCCGACCCGCACCATGCCTCCCGTCGGTCCACCGTCACGAGCCCGCGGCGGCGCGGGCTCAGCAGCCGGTCGTGCCCAGCGTGACCGAGGCGACCTCGTCGTTCGTGACCTTCGCGTGCTGCGGGCACAGCCCGGATGCGCGGATCGTCACCGGCCCGAGGGGCACGCCCGCGAAGTTCGCCGTGCCGCCCGCGAACACCCGCTGGTGCTCGGACAACTTGCCGGTCGACGCGTAGACCTTCACCTCGTACGGGTGGTCGGCCGCGTTCGCGGACACCGTCACCGACACCTGCCCGGTCGAGTCGTGGGCACCGCAGCCCGCGAGGGCGAGCACCGCGGCGGCGCCGAGGACGAACACGGGGACGACACGACGGAGCACGACGACCAGGGTACGCCGCGCGTCAGGCCGGTCCGAGCAGCCAGCCGTTGTCCGCGGCGACCCGGAGCGCCTCGGTCGCGTTCCGTGCGGCGGTCTTCCCGATCGCCGAGGACAGGTGGTTCCGGACGGTGCCCTCGGACAGGTGGAGCGTGCCCGCGACCCCTGCCACGGTCGGTGCCGTCCGGAACGCGATGAGCACGTCCGTCTCCCGCGGCGTGAGGGGCGACGGGCCCGCGGCGAGCGACTCCGCGGCCAGCACGGGGTCGACGACGCGGAACCCGCCGGCGACGCGGCGGACGGCGTCGGCGAGCTGTTCCGCGGGTGTGTCCTTCACGACGAACCCGGCGGCACCGGCCTCGAGGGCTCGCCGGAGGTACCCGGGGCGCCCGAACGTCGTCACGATGAGCGACCGGCACGTCGGCAGCTCGCGCGCCAGGGTCGCCGCGGCGGTGAGACCGTCCGCGCCGGGCATCTCGACGTCGAGCAGCGCCACCGCGGCCCCGGACGCGCGGGCGGCGTCGAGCACCTCGTCACCCCGGGCGACCTGGGCGACGACGTCGATGTCCCGCTCGAGCGACAGCAGCGAGGCGAGCGCACCGCGGACGAGCGCCTGGTCGTCGGCCAGCAGCACGCGGATGGTCCCGGTCATCGTCCGCTCCTCTCGACCCGCAGCAGGAATCCGCCGAGGTCGCTCGTGCCGGTCGTCAGGGTCGCACCGACCGCGTCCGCTCGCTCGCGGAGCCCGCGCAGGCCGTTGCCCCCGGTGCCCCCCGTCGTCCCGACCGTGCCGGTGCCGTCGTCCTCGACCGTCAGGGCGGTGCGGGTGAGCGTCACGCGCACCCGGCTCGCGGCGGCGTGGCGGACGACGTTCGTCACGCCCTCGCGGAGCACCCACGCGAACAGGCTCCGTGCGTCGGCTGCGGCCGCTGTGCCGTCGCTGGGGAGCACGGCGTCGATCTCCGCGGCGTCCAGGGCCGCGCGGGCTGACACGAGTTCGGCGTCGAGGTCGGCCTGCCGGTACCCGCTGACGGCCTGCCGGAGGCCCTGGAGCGCCTCCCGGGACAGCCGCTCCACGTCCTGCATCTCGGCCTTCGCCCGCGCCGGATCGGCGTCGACCAGCCGTGCGGCGAGCTCGGACTTCATCGCCACGACCGTCAGCGAGTGCCCGAGCACGTCGTGCAGGTCGCGGGAGAACCGTGCGCGTTCCTCGACGACGGCGAGCCGGGTGATCTCGTCCTGCGCCACCCCGAGGCGCTGTTCCGCCTCGCGTTGCCGCCCGAAGAACAGCATCGAGGCGCCGACGGACACGGTGATCACCGGGGCGAAGAGGATGCCGCTGTTCACCGCGGTGTCCCAGCCGGTGCTCGCGGCGACGAGGAACTGGGCTCCGACGATCCCGAGCACGACCACGCCCGCCTCCCAGAGCCGTTCGGCGACGAACCCGGCCAGCGCGGCGACGAGCAGCCAGGTCCAGACCGCGAGCGGCCCGACCACGAGCAGCAGCAGCCCGGCGAGGACCGCGACGCCCACCACGACGGCGACCCGCCCGCGGATGCTGCGACGCCACATGAGCTCGGGCGCGAACAGGTACGCGGCGTACACGACCGCGAGGGCGACGGACGCCAGGAGGTGTGCACGCAGGCTCCGGCCGTCGTTCCAGACGGCGATGACCTCGAGCGCCTGCCAGAGGAGCGCGAAGACGGCCCCGGCGTACCACCGACGTCGCCCGATCCGGATGTCGTCGTCGCTCGCCCCCGGCGCGACGGCCCACGGGAACGACCGCGGAGCCGGGCGCGACGGCCGGGAGGCGCGGGGTGCGTCGTCCGCGCCCCGTGCCTCCGCCGTGTTGGTCGCGTCGGACATCGGTGCCAGCGTAGGGCCGTCGGTCACGCTCGTGCGGCGTCGCGCCGGTAGCGCCACACGATCACGGCAGCGAGGGCCACCGCCCAGGCCGCCAGCACGAGGGCCGGCTCGGTCATCCCGGACGTGCCCGACGCGCCCGCGCCCATCTGGCCGATCCGGTTCAGCCAGTAGGACGGCACGAGGTGCGCCACGCTCCCCATCCAGTCCGGCATGACCGACAGCGGCACCCACAGCCCGCCGAGGATCGCCATGCCCATGAACACCACCATGAACAACGGCTGCGCGAACGACGGCTTCGCGAACTGCCCGACGAGGATCGCGATGAGCGCGAACGGGACCACGCCGCACCAGATCCCGAGACCGGCGGCGAACCAGCGGGCCGGGTCGAGCGACGCGTGCAGGCCGAGCGTGGCGACGAGCACCGTGACGACGATCGACATCGCGGCGAACGCCATCGCGGCGATCACCTTCGAGACCATGAACCCCCATCCGGACAGCGGGGTCACCCGGAGCTGACGGTTCCAGCCGAGCGCCCGCTCGTTCACGATCGCGAACGCCTGGCTCAGCGCGGCCGTCATCGCCCCGTACGAGGCCATCTGCAGGGTCGTGACGACGAGGTACGGCAGGTGCGTCGTCGGGTCCTGCTGCCCGCCGAACGCCGAGCCGAACACGAGCAGCATGACGACCGGGACGGCGAACGTGAACACCATCGCCCGCACGTTGCGGAGCTGCCGCTTCGTCTCGAGGGACACGTACCGGAGCGGCAGCCGCCCGGTGACCGGTCGTGTGCGCGTCGCGGCGGCGGGCCGGACGGAGGTCGTGGTGGTCATGCGCGGACTCCCTCGGGGTCGGTGGTGGTGTCGGTGAGCGTGGCGGGGGTGGTGGTGTCGGCAGTCAGGGCGAGGAAGGCGTCGTCCATCGTCGAGGCGACCACCTGGACGTCGTGCGCCTGCGGGAAGGTGCCGAGGAGCGCGCGGAGCGTGTCGTCGCTGCGGTCGGAACGGAGCGTGACGGAGTCGTGCCGCGCCTCCAGGCCCAGGACACCCGGCAACGCGCGCAGAGCGGTGTGCGCCGCGGGACCGACGCCGGAGAACCGGATCGCACGCGTCGCCGTGATCGCCTTGATCGCCGCCGGCGTGCCGTCGGCGACCACCCGGCCGGCGCGCATGATCACGATGCGGTCGGCGAACGTGTCGGCCTCGTCGAGGTAGTGCGTCGCGAACACCACGGTGCGTCCGGCGTCGGTGAACTCCCGCATGGCCGACCAGAAGGTGTGCCGGGCCTCGACGTCCATCGCGGCCGTCGGCTCGTCGAGGACGAGGAGGTCCGGGTCGGAGACCACGGCGACCGCGAACCGGGCCCGCTGCAGCTGACCACCGGAGAGCTTGCCGATCCGACGCCCCGCGATCTCGGTGCACCGTGCCCGCCGCAGCGCCTCGTCGACCGGCATGGGACGACGATGGACCGCCGCGACGAGTGCGACCGACTCCCGCACCGTCATGTCGGGCAGGAGGGCGCCGCCCTGCAGCATCGCGCCGACCCGGCCCGCGACGACCGCGGCGCGGGGGTCCCCGCCGAAGAGCAGCGCCTCGCCGGTGGTCGGCGTCGAGAGGCCGAGCGCCAGGTCGACCGTCGTGGTCTTGCCCGCGCCGTTCGGACCGAGGAGGGCGACGACCTCGCCCGGACGGATCGTCAGGTCGACGCCGTCGACCGCGGCCACCGCGCCGAAGCGCTTCCGGAGGCCGCGGAGCTGGATGACCGGTGTGTCGTTCATGCCGTCGAGCTTCGCGCGCACCGCTGCCCCGGACCGCTGCCGGACGTCACGATCCCGGCGTGACATCTGTCACGGATCCGCCCGTCGTCCTCCCTTCGGGGGACTGGGACTGTCCGGTCCGCGCGTTAGCGTTGACGCATGCACCACGAGCCCGCAGTCTCCGACCGCCCCGACACGGACGCCGTCCGCCGGGCCGCGCTCCTCACCGCGCTCGACGTCGTCGACAGCGGGGCCGAGGAACGCTTCGAGCGCATCACCCGCATCGCGCGCGAGGCGTTCGGGGTCACCGGGTCCTTCATCAACCTCGCGGGGGAGACCCACCTCACGATCAAGTCGCAGCAGATGGACGTCCCGCTGGCGCCGGTCAGCCCCCTCCAGGACACCTTCTGCGGCCGGACCATCACCGCTCCCGGGGCCGTGATCGTGCCCGACGCGCTCGCCGACGGCCGGTACGCGGACCTCCCCGCCGTCACCGGGGACCCGCACGTGCGCTTCTACGCCGGGGTCCCGATCCGCATCGGGGACGACGACGTCAAGGTCGGGACGCTCTGCCTCATCGACCAGCAGCCCCGGACGCTCGAGCCGGACGACCTCGCCCTGCTCGAGGAACTCGGCGTCTGGGCGGAACGGGAGCTCGCGGCCGGCGCGGACGAGGACCGCCTCCGCTCCGTGCTCGCCGGCCTCGAGCCCGCGGCGGTCACCGTGGCCGGGTACCGGGTCGGCGGGATGTCCGTACCGTACGGCGTCGTCTCCGGCGACTTCCACGACTGGCAGGTCCACGACTCCTCGATCGTCGTGACGGTGGCGGACGTGATGGGCAAGGGGATGTCCGCCGGGCTCCTCGCCGCGACGATCCGCGGTGCGCTGCTCGCCCGGTCCACCGAGCGACCGGACCGCGCCGTGGCCGCGCTCGAGGCCCAGGTCGGACCGGACCTGTCCCGTGCCGAGTCCTTCGCGACGATGTTCCACGGCCGACTCGCCACCGCGACCGGCCGCATGGAGTTCACCGACGCAGGCCACGGTCTCGTCCTGCACCTGCACGCCGACGGCACCGAGAGCGTCCTGCGCTCGTACGACCTGCCGATCGGGCTGCACCCCGCCGGTGCCGAGCGCGTGACCGGCAGCCTCGAGCTCGAGCGCGGGGACGTCCTGCTCCTCGTCAGCGACGGCGCGCTCGAACTGTGGGACTCCACGCTCGCGTCACTCGGGGCGCTCGGAGCGATGTGGCGGGACGCGCCGGAGATCGACACGTTCCTGCAGCGGGTGCGCGCCCGAGCGGTCACGCACGACCCGGGGGACGACCTGACGGTCGTGGTCGTCGCGCGCGACTGACGCGCGCGGCGGGGCCGCGCCGTGGGCCCGCCGTCGGCGGGGGCGTCAGGCGCCGAGACGGTCGATCAGCTCGCGGTAGCGCTCGGCCGTCCGCGACACGATCGCATCCGGGAGCACCGGGGGCGTCCCCTGCCGGTCCCAGTTCGCGCTGAGCCAGTCCCGCACGATCTGCTTGTCGAAGCTCTCGGCGCGGTGCTCCGAACGCGCGTCCCAGTACCGGCTGGAGTCGCTCGTCAGGACCTCGTCGGCGATGCGGACGACACCGGACGCATCCCGCCCGAACTCGAACTTCGTGTCCGCGATGACCACACCGCGGTCGAGCGCGATCGCCGCAGCCTCGGAGTAGACCCGGAGCGACAGGTCCCGGAGCTGCGCGGCGACGTCGGCACCCACCAGCTCCTCGGTCTGCTCGAAGGAGATGTTCTCGTCGTGCTCACCCTGCGGCGCCTTGTACGCCGGCGTGTAGATCGGCTCCGGCAGGCGGTCCCCGTTCGACAGCCCGGCCGGCAGCTGCACGCCGCACACGCTCCCGCTCTCCTGGTACTCGGACCACCCGCTGCCGACGAGGTACCCGCGCACGACGCACTCGACGGGGAACATCGTCAGCGGCATGACGTGCATGGACCGTGCCGCCACCGAGGACGGCACCGGCGTGCCACCGGCGGACGGTGCGATGAGGTGGTTCGGGATGTCGGCGAGCTGCGTGAACCAGAACCGGGACAGCCGCGTGAGGAGCTCGCCCTTGCCGGGGATCGGCGGCTCGAGCGCGAAGTCGTAGGCGCTGACCCGGTCGGAGGCGACGAGCAACAGCTCGGTCGCGCTCGCGACGTCAGCGGTGCCCGCGGGGACGTAGAGCTCGCGGACCTTGCCGGACGAGACGTGCTGCCAGCCGTCGAGTTCGGGCGCGGCGCTCACCGGGCGACCTTCGCGGCGATGTCGGTGCGGAACTGCGCGCCCTCGAGCGTGATGTCGCCGATCCCGGCGTAGGCGCGCTCCCGGGCCTCGGCGAACGAGGAGCCGGTGGCGACGACGCTCAGCACACGGCCACCCGTCGCGACGAGCCCGTCGTCGAGCACGCCGGTCGCGGCGTGCGCGACGGAGACGCCCTCACGCGCGTTCGCCTCGTCGATGCCGGTGATGGGCCTGCCGGTGCGGGGGTTCTCCGGGTAGCCCTCGCTCGCGAGGACGACCGTCACGGCCACCTCGTCGCGGAACTCCGGCGCCGGCACGGAGGCGAGCTGTCCGGTGGCCGCGGCGAGCATGAGGCCGCTCAGCGGTGTGGCCAGGCGGGGGAGCACGACCTGGGTCTCCGGGTCGCCGAAGCGCGCGTTGAACTCGATGACCCGCACGCCCTGCTCGGTGACGATGAGGCCGCAGTACAGCAACCCGACGAACGGCGTCCCCTCGTGTTCGAGTCGGCGGACGGTCGGGAGCGCCACCAGGTCGGTGACCTCGTCCACGAAGGCGCGTTCGGAGGACCAGCGGTCGGTGAGCCACGGCAGCGGCGAGTAGGCGCCCATACCGCCGGTGTTCGGGCCGACGTCGCCGTCACCGAGGCGCTTGTAGTCCTGCGCGGGGCTGAGGGCGTGCACGTCGTGCCCGTCGCTGAGGAAGAAGAGCGAGACCTCTTCGCCGTCCAGGAACTCCTCGACGACGACGTGGCCGTGCTGGAGCCAGTACGTGGCGTGGTCGATCGCTGCCTGCCGGTCCTCGGTCACCAGGACGCCCTTGCCGGCGGCGAGCCCGTCGGCCTTCACGACGTACGGGACGCCGAGTTCGTCGATCGCGGCGACCGCTTCGTCCACGGTGCCGGCGGAGACGGGACGCCCGGTGGGGACGCCCGCTTCGGACATGATGCGCTTCGCGAACGCCTTCGACCCCTCGAGCTGCGCTGCGGCCTTGCTCGGCCCGAACACCGGGATCCCGCGGGTGCGCACCGGGTCGGCGACACCGGCGATGAGCGGCGCCTCGGGGCCGACGACCACGAGCTCGACGCCGTTCTCGATCGCGTACTCGGCGACGAGCGCGCCGTTCGTCGGGTCGAGGGAGACGGTCTCGACGTCGGCGGCGATGCCGGCGTTGCCGGGTGCTGCCGTGATGACGTGACCGGCCTGCTCAGCGAGGAGGGCCGTGATGATCGCGTGCTCGCGGGCACCGGAACCGAGGACGAGGATTCGCACCCGATCACCCTACCCAGCCGGGCTCGCCGCCCGCGATGCGGCGGCTAGCCTGTGGAGATGCCACCCAGGAGGATCGAGGACGCGGAAGGACGCGCCGCGCTCGCGGCGGTGCTGCAGGGGGAGATCGCTCGCCCGACCCTCGCCACGGCGGTGCGCTGGTCGCTGCAGCGTCTCGCCGACGACGTGCCCGGCAACAGCGTGGAGGTCCGGGTACCGCCGTTCGCGGCCGTGCAGGCCGTCCCGGGCCCGCGACACACGCGCGGGACCCCGCCGAACGTGGTCGAGACGGACGCCGCGACGTGGCTGGCACTCGCCACCGGGGCGCTCCGGTGGGACGACGCCCTCGCGCAGTCGCGGGTGAGCGCATCGGGCTCCCGTGCCGACCTGACGGGGTTCCTCCCGGTCCGACTCGACGCCTGACCCGAGGGGCGCGAACCCGCGCAGATGTCGGTGCCCTGCTGGCCGACCTCGGGGAATTAGGTAGTACCTACCGATGCGGAGGCATCGACCCGGTCGATAGCGTTGAAGTCGCCGGGATTCGGACCCGACCCGAACGGGTCCGAACCCGGCGACAGGGACAAAGGTACGCGACATTCGTCACGGGGTGTCAACCGTTCCGGCGCGTCGTGCTGCAATCCGCAACGAACATGCGTCCCGTCGTCGCCGCGGAACGGGTCGTCAGAGCAGCTCCGCGAGCTCCGTCCGGGCGTGCAGCTCCCACTTCGAGAACACCCTCGACAGGTGCGCGTCGATCGTCCGGACGCTCAGCCCGAGCGTCTCGGCGATGCGTCGGTTGCTGAGCCCCTGCGCCGCGAGTTCCGCGACCTCGTACTCACGGTTCGTCAGGGGCGGCTTGACCTTGCCCGCCGAGACCGCCATGCCGTGGCTCGCCAGGACGCCCTGCGCTGCGATGATGCGGGTCCGCTCCCCGGCCCGGAGAGCGTCGGCGTACTCGACGATCGCAGCGGCGAGCGGGCCGTCCACGCGCGCGGCCGCACGGCGCATCCGGTCGAGGGAGGCCGCCGTGTCGCGCCCGTTCACCATGTCGTTCGTGTAGTGCAACGTCTGCGCGTACATGACGTGCGTCCACGCGCCGCTGGCGGTCCCGCGCTCGATGATCTCGTCGGCGTGACGGAGGCCCGCCGGGTGGCCGAGCACGGCCTCGGCCCACGCGATCGACACGGCCACCTGCTCGCCGATGATCCGCATGGCGCGGAGCGGCGTCGACCGCGCACGCTCCAACGCTGCCGTGGCCTGCTCGGGTTGGCCGGCGTACGCGTACGAGAGCGCCAGGCGGGCCCACGGGTAGGCGGCGAACCCGCCGTGGTCCGCCACGTCGTACCGCTCGCACGCGGCGGAGAACGCGGCGATGGCGTCGTCCCACCGACGCTGCGCGATCGCGAGGTTGCCGTCCCCGATGAGTTCGAGTGTGAAGTCGTACTTGAGGTACGGGCTGGACCGGCGGACCGGGACCTCGGTGATGAGGTCCGCGATGTCCCCGCGCCAGACCTGGACCTGGTGCATCACCGAGACGATCTCGCCGACGCTCCAGGGCGCCTCCTCGAGGTGTTCCACCGCGGTCGCGAGGCACGCCTTCCCCAGCGCCGCGGCCTCGTCCAACCGACCCCCGGTCGCGAGGGCCATCACGGCGCACGGCGCGAGGCAGAGGAAGGAGAACGGCACGGTGGCCGCGTGCAGGATGCCGGACCGTTCGATCTCGGTGCGCACCTCCTCGAAGCGGCCGCCCCAGCCGAGGTGCGCGAGGCGGAGGAGCCGGAGCCGTTCGACGGTGCCGCCGGCCACGAACCCGGCCGCCACGTCCGTCAGCGCCACCGCAGCCGCCACGTCGTCGTCGTGGAACTGCCGGATGTTCGCGAGGGTCTCGCACGCCTCCACCACGGCGTCGTCGTCGACCTCGTCGGGGGCCGACCGGACGAGGTTCCAGGCCGCCTCGGCGTCCGCGCGTCCGGCTTCCCGGCCGGTGCTGTACGAGTGCGCGAGCGACCGCAGGCAGTGCGCCGCGACCCGTTCGGTCGGCGTGAGCGTCGTGCGCAGGGCCGCCGAGGCGAGCGCGATGCCGCTCTCGTACTCCTGCAGCCGGGACGCGACCACGGCGGCGTCGAGCAGTTGTCCCACCGGCGGGAGCACGCCGCACTCCAGCGACCACAGCGCGGCCCGGAGCCGGGCTGCGGGCGGCGCCCCCTCGGGTCGGTCGGTGCGGAACACGTTCGCGCGGGCGAACAACGCCGTCCGCCGGGCGACCGGGACCAGTGCGCGGACGACCTCGCCGACCAGGGGGTGCGACGGCCGGACGACCGCGGCGCCGTCGTCGAGGGAGTCGATCCGGACGAGGCCGAGCGCCACCACGCGGTCGACGTCGCCGCCGCTCACGAGGCCGACGAGGCGGGCGAGCGGGATGGGGTCGGCGAGCGCGACGATGTCGACGACGTCCCGGAGGTCCTCCGGCAGGGAACCGAGCTCCGTCCGGTACATGTCCGCGAGGCTGCTCGACGCGGTGACCCGGCCGCGCCAGTACCACCCGGAGGCCGTCTGTTCGAGCGCCCCCGAGGCGAGTGCCGCCCGCACGACCTCCCGCAGGTACAGCGGGTTGCCCGCGGTCGCCCGGTGCACGCGCTCCGCCGACGCCGTCTCGAGCTGGGCGCCGAGCGCCTCGGCGATGAGCGACGAGGTCTCGTGCAGGTCGAGCGGTTCGAGGTCGATGCGTTCGAGCAGGTCGTCCTGCCACAGCTCGCGGAGCGGCTCGGGCAGGGCGGTGAAGTCCCGACACGTCAGGACGAGGCGCGCACCCTGGTCGCGCACGAGCCACGCCACGTACCGGGCCGAGATCGCGTCGAGGTGGTCGGCGTCGTCGACCCGGAGGAGCACGTCGCGGTCGGTGAGCTCCTCGGTCTCGCGGAGGCGCTGCTCGGCACCGCCCGCGCCGACGAGTTCGGCGAGGGAGCCGGGCAGCTCACCGAACCGCTCGGCGACGGCGCCGAACGGCATCGACCGGTTGGCCGCCACGGCCGTGATCGGGACGACGAGGGTCCGTCCGGAAGCGTCCCGCGCCGACACCCGGTCCGTCACCCGGACGGCCGCCGAGGTCTTGCCGAGCCCGGGGGCACCGACGAGTGCGACGCTCCAGCCGTGCTCGGCGACGACGGAGACGGCCCGGTCCTCCTCGCGCCGCTGCAGGATCGGCCACGCCAGACGCGCGGGGACACGGGACGCCCGTGCGCTGTGCTCGCGCATCCGTCTCACCTCTTCCCCGTGGACACCGAACGGTGGGGACCATCCTCCCCCGGAACGTCGCGACCGGACAGGCCGGAGCACCTCCCACAGTGGGGGACAATGGACGGGTGAGCAACACCGACCGACCCGACGAACGACCGGCTCCGGCGCCGAACGCCGTCACCTCCTCCGACGAGGTGACCATCCGCCGCGCTCCGAAGTTCGGCGTCTTCATCGTGGGCGGTGCGCTGGTCGGCTTCGTCGCGACGCTCATCGTCGTGTCACTCACGATGAACATCGACCGCGGCGGCCAGCAGGAGACCGCGAGCTTCGGTTCGCTCGTGGGGTACTTCTCGCTCTGGGGCGTCACGATCGGCGCGTTCCTCGGCGCCGTGGCCGCCGTCGTCCTCGACCGGGTGTTCTCGCGGCGGGCCGCTCGGCTCACGGCCGAGCGCGTCGAGGTGGAGATGCCCCCGGAGACCGTCGACGGCGAGATCGAGGACCACGGCGACCAGACGCGGTAGACGCGTCCTGCTCCGGACCGCCCCGGCGACGTGCCTAGCTGAGCTGGTTGGCCTCGACCCAGGACAGGTACTCCGGCGTGACCGTGCCGGTCACGTACTCGCCGGTGAAGCAGCTCATCTCGAGGTCGGTGACGTCCGAGCCCTCGATGATCGCGTCGCGCATGTCACCGATCTCCTGGTAGATCAGGTGGTCGCTGCCGAGCACCCGGTTGATCTCCGGGATCTTGCGGTCGTGCGCGATGAGCTCCGCGCGCGTGGGCATGTTGATGCCGTACACGTGCGGGTAGCGGACCGGGGGAGCGGCGCTCGTGAAGGTCACCTCGTTCGCTCCGGCGGCGCGGGCCATCTCGACGATCTCGCGGCTCGTGGTGCCACGCACGATCGAGTCGTCGACGATGAGGATGTTCTTGCCCTTGAACTCGGACGACATCGCGTTGAGCTTCTGCCGGACGGACCGCTTGCGCTCCGCCTGCCCGGGCATGATGAAGGTCCGGCCGACGTAGCGGTTCTTGTAGAAGCCCTCGCGGTACTCGATGCCGAGCTTCTGCGCCACCTGCATGGCCGCCGGACGGCTGGAGTCCGGGATCGGCATGACCACGTCGATGTCGCCGGTCGGCGCGTACTGCGCGATGGTGTCCGCCAGCCGGTTGCCGAGTCGGAGCCGGGCGTCGTACACCGAGATGCCGTTCATGACCGAGTCGGGCCGCGCGAGGTAGACGTACTCGAACGAGCACGGCACGAGGCGCGGGTCCTTCGCGCACTGTCGGGCGTGCATCTGACCGTTCATCTCGATGAACACGGCCTCACCGGGCGCGATGTCACGGACGATCTCGTAGCCGCCGGACTCGAGCACGAGCGACTCGGAGGCGACGACCCACTCGGGCTTGCCGGCGTCGTCGAACTTGTGTCCGAGGATGAGCGGACGGATGCCGAACGGATCGCGGAATGCCAGCAGACCGTGGCCCGCGATCGTGGCGATCGTGGCGTACGACCCCTCGACGCGTTCGTGCACGCGCTCGACCGCGTCGAACACCTGGCCGGGGTCGAGGTCGGTGCCGCGGACCTGGCCCTGGAGCTCGTGCGCCAGCACGTTCACCAGGAGCTCGGTGTCCGAGGTCGTGTTGAGGTGCCGACGGTCGATGTCGAAGAGTTCACGCGTCAGTTCCCGCGTGTTGGTGAGGTTGCCGTTGTGGACGAGGACGATGCCGTAGGGCGCGTTCACGTAGAACGGCTGGGCTTCCTCCTCGTTGCTCGCGGCGCCCTTCGTGGCGTAGCGGACGTGGCCGAGGCCCATGGTGCCGAGGAGGGCCCGCATGTCGCGGGTCCGGAACGCCTCGCGCACGTGTCCGCGGGTCTTGTGCATGTGGTGCACGTGGCCCTCGACCGTGGCGATGCCGGTCGAGTCCTGCCCGCGGTGCTGCAGGAGGAGCAGTGCGTCGTAGATGGATTGGTTGGCGGGGCCCTGTGCAACGAGGCCGACGATGCCGCACATTCGCGGTGTGCTCCAGACCGTAGAATCGGGGGGTACCGAACAAGTCTGCCATGTCACCGCGGAGGACGACGCATGCCCAACCCGTACGCAGAGGCCGGTGTCGACACCGCCGCCGGTGACCTCGCGGTCGAGCTCATGAAGTCCGCCGTCTCGGCCACCCACAACGCTTCGGTGCTGGGCGGGGTGGGCGGATTCGCGGGGCTCTACGACGTCTCGTTCCTGCGTGACTTCTCACGGCCGCTGCTCGCCACGTCCACCGACGGCGTCGGCACGAAGGTCGCCATCGCGCAAGCCATCGACAAGCACGACACCATCGGGCAGGACCTCGTCGGCATGGTCGTCGACGACATCGTCGTGGTCGGGGCCCGCCCGTTGTTCATGACGGACTACATCGCCTGCGGACGGGTCGTGCCGAACCGCATCGCGGACATCGTCGCCGGCATCGCCCGGGGCTGCGCCGAGACGGGCACCGCGCTCGTCGGCGGGGAGACCGCGGAGCACCCGGGGCTGCTCGGACCGGACGACTACGACGTGGCCGGTGCCGCGGTCGGTGCTGTCGAGGCCGACAGCGTGCTCGGTGCCGAGCGCGTGCAGGACGGCGACGTCGTCATCGCGATCGCGTCCTCCGGGCTGCACTCGAACGGGTACTCGCTCGTCCGGCACATCCTGTCGTCGCGCGGGGTCGCGTACACGGACTCGCTGCCGGAGCTCGGCGGCCGCGGCACCTCCGTCGGCGAGGCCCTCCTCGAGCCCACCCGTCTCTACACGTCGCCGCTGCTGTCGCTCATCGAGCAGCATCCCGGCGCCGTGCACTCGCTCTCGCACGTCACCGGTGGTGGCATCGCGGCGAACCTGGCCCGCGTCCTGCCCGTCGGCTCCTGGGTCGAGGTCGACCGCTCCACCTGGGAGCCCCTGCCCGTCTTCCGGGTGCTCGCATCGATGGCCGGTACGCCGATCGAGGACACCGAGGGCACGTGGAACCTCGGCATCGGCATGTTCGCGGTCGTCGCGTCGGCTGCCGCGGAGGACGTCATCGCGTCGCTCGGGGCTGCGGGCCTGGCGGCGTGGGCGGTCGGGGCGGTCTCGATGTCCGCGCGCGACCTCGACGGGTTCGAGCAGGGCGCCAAGGGCGTCGACGGCGGGGCTGTGCGGCTCGTGGGGGCGTACGCGGGCTGAGCGTGCCGCGGGGGCGGTGCGGTGCGGGGCGGTCGATGTCGCACGACAGCGGTGATGTCGTTCGTTGCGCGCG
>NZ_JBQEPN010000014.1:0-17602 GCF_052045775.1 Curtobacterium sp. 22159 | reverse complement strand
ACAGCGGTGATGTCGTTCGTTGCGCGCGCGTGCGGGCGACGATGTCGACGTCGTGCGACAGCGGGGGTGCCGTTCTGAGTCGGTGCGGCCGCCCCACCCGGACGACGCCGCACCCCGCGCCAGCCCCGCGCACGACGAAACGCCGCGCTCCCCGAACGGGTGCGCGGCGTCGACGATGAGCCGGGTCAGGCGGACTTGTTCTGGTCCTGTTGGGTCTCGAGCTCGTCGTCCTCGTCGTACTGGTCATCACCGTATTGGTCTGCCCAGCGGTCGACGTAGGAGTTCTCGTCCGAGTGTTGCCCGGCGGAGAGCTCGCGCTCGAGCGCACCGTAGTTCGTCTCCGGGCTGAAGTACTTCAGCTCCCGGGCGACCTTGGTGTGCTTTGCCTTCTGACGGCCGCGCCCCATGCGTGACCCCCTCGTGATCGGCTCTGGTCCGGTCCTGGCGGGAGAGGAGTCACCCGGGGAACCGAACGGTTCGTGGTTTGAAATCTGCCGATCACTCTACCATGTACCCCGATCTGGACGTCGCCGCGACGGCCCCGCGCACAGCAGAATCGAAGTGATGACAGACGACGCCCACGCCCCGGCCGACCAGCACGCCGCCGTCGTGGTGATCGGCGCGGGACAAGCGGGGCTCTCCGTCGCCTACCACCTGCGCCGGCTCGGCCTGTCGTCGGGCAGCGACCTGGTCCTCCTCGACCGCGCACCGAGCACGGGAGGCGCGTGGCAGTTCCGGTGGGAAGCCCTCCGTCTCGGCGCGGCGCACCGTGTGCACGACCTGCCCGGCATGAACGCGATGGGCCTCCGCTTCGACGACGCGGACCGCGCACGCCCGGCGCGTGACGTGGTGGGGGAGTACTACCGGCGGTTCGAGCAGCACTACGACCTGCGCGTCCGGCGCCCCGTCGCGGTGACGTCCGTCTCCCGCACCGGCGATGACGGCGGCCTCCGTGTCACGACGCGTTCCCCCGGCGGCCGTGTCGGTCGGATCGACGCCGAGGTCGTGGTGAACGCCTCCGGGACGTGGGGCACGCCGTTCGTGCCCTGGTACCCGGGCCGGGACCGCTTCCGGGGTCGGCAGATCGACACGACGGAGTACCGGAGCGCCGCGGAGTTCGCCGGTCAGGACGTGGTCGTCGTCGGCGGCGGCACGAGCGCGATCGGGTTCCTCCTCGAGCTCGACGGGGTCGCCGCAAGGACCCGCTGGTTCACTCGGCGCCCGGTGGTCTGGTCCGGTTCGGCGTCGCTCGACCTCGAGTCGGCGGTCGCGGCGGTGGACGAGCAGGACCGTGCGGCGCGGGGCGGCGAGACCCTCCCGAGCATCGTCAGCGGCACGGGGGTACCGATCTCGCGGCGGATCCGTGCCGGCCTCGACCGTGGCGTGCTCCGGGAGTCCCCCATGTTCGTCCGGCTCGACGAGACGGGTGTGGTCACGGCCGACGGCGAGCACGTGCACGCGGACGCCGTGATCTGGGCCACGGGGTTCCGGGCCGACCTCCGGCACCTCGCTCCGTTGCACCTGCGGACCTCGGCCGGCGGGATCGTCGTGGAGGACGGCCGGTCGGTCGACGAGCCACGCCTGTTCCTCGCCGGGTACGGGCCGCAGGCGTCCACGATCGGGGCGAACCGGGCCGGGCGTCGCATCGCCCGAGCGGTGATGGACACCCTCGCGGCCCGCTGACGGTCGTTCAGGCGGGCAGCGGCTCCTCGGCGCCGCGACGCCGACGGGACGCCCGCAGCACCGCGGCGTCGACGGAGAACCGCCCGGCCCCGGTCAACGCCACCGCGAGCGACGCCACCGCGAGCACGAGCACGTACTCGAACCCGCCGTCCTGTGCGAAGAAGCCCGCGGACCCGTGTGCGAGGAGCCCGGCGACCACCATGTCGGCCGCCAACAGCACACCCACGACCCGTGTCGCGACCCCGAGCACGAGGAGGACACCGCCGACGAGTTCGAGCCCGGCGACGAGCGGGGCGGCGACCTCGGCGAGCGGGACGCCCATCCCGGAGAACCCCTCGGCCACGTTCGGGATCCCCTGCGCGAACTTCTGCGCGCCGTGGGCGATGAACACCACGCCGAGGACGATGCGGAGCACGGTCAGGCCGATGGAGGTCGATGTCGTTCGCATGCGGACGACGGTAGACGGTGACGTGTCACCGGTGCCCCTCGACCGGGGGACTACCGGGCGACTGTCCGGACATCACCAGAACATGCCCAGGCACGGGTCCACCGAAACGCGGACCCGCGCCGCGGACGCGTCCACCGAAACGCGGACCCGCGCCCGCGCACGCGTCCGACCGGACGCAGACCCGGGCCCGCGCAAGGGGTCAGGAGTCGGCGCCGCGCCCGGTCTTCTGCTGCAACCGGTCGATGTGTTCGGACGCCTCGGCCTTCGTGAGGTCGGCCGGGAGCTCCTCGCCGGCTTCGCGCGCGAGCGTGTCGAGGTAGCTGCGCTGCGGCCCGGTCATCGGCTCGTCACCGGTCACCCACTGCTCGGGGTCCTTGCTGGCGTCCGTCGAGGGGTCGGGGCGTGCGCCGCCGAGGGTCTCGGGGCGTGCGCCGCCGAGGGTCTCGGGCTGGTCGGTCGGCTCGTTCGTCGGGTTCACGTCACTCATGTCCCGGACGCTACGCCGCACCCCCGACGCGGACATCCACCGGAGCGTCCCCCGGACCATGGGTCCCGACGGCAGCGCTCAGACCGGGACGGCCGTGTAGCGGACGAGATCGGGCCCGACCGAGCTCACCGCGATGGGCACCGACCGCTCCTCGCGGCGGATCCAGACCGTCGCGGCCTGCTCGTCGATCCGTTCGACCTCGTGCAGTGCTCCGTCGAGCAGCACCGCCGCGGTCACCTGCACCCACCCGGTGCTCGGGCGCGGGGGCAGCCCCACGACGTCGTCGGCGAAGACCGGGTACCGACCCGGCGACAGGAAGGGCGACACCGGCGTGGTCACGATCTCCAGTCCGGCGTCGACGGCGCGCACGGCCACGAGCCGGACGGCTTGGTCGGCCGGGAGCGGCACGTCCACGACCGGGTCCTCGGCCGAGCCGGCCAGCGCGCGGAAGGCGGGGCGACCGTCGGGGCCGAGCCGCGCCTCCAGGCTGTCGACCCGTACGCGCCCGCGCCCACGCGAGTCGGCGTAGGTGCCCGGCTCCAGCCCCGACCGGCGAGCCTCGAGACGGGAGACGACCACGCGGTCCGGCCGGTACCAGTCCCGCAGCGTGGCGGGGTCGACCCAGCCGATGCTCTCGGCGCCACGCGCCAGCGCTGCGGACTCGTCGGCGGCGCGCTCGTCGATCGCGCCGAGCGGGTGCTCACCCCGGACGGCGACGAGTCCTTCGTAGGGCCCGTCCGTCGGCGGCTCGTGGTCGAGCACCTCGACGCGCTTGGAGACCTTGCCGCCGTGCCCGTCGAACGTCGCGAAGGTGCGCAGGTCGGAGATCGTCATGACGACAGATGCTACGACGCGTGTCCGTCACCGCGCGGAGGTGCGGGGACCAGCACGCCCATCTCGCCGGTGCACTGCGCCGGGTCGACGCCCTCGGCAGGGCCGGCGGGACGCGTGGCCCGGCGGGGCTGCAGGCTGTTGCGCTGCGCCGATCGCAGCAGACGGTCGTCCTCGGCGTCGTGGTGGAACACGCCCTGGGGTGACCGCCGGAGCGCCGGACGGATGGGCTCGCCGCGTCGCTCCTGGCCGGGCAACGGGCGCGAACGGCGGCCGTAGAGCAGCTCGGAGGAGTCCAGCAGCCACGGCACGAGGGCGACCGTGACGCCGTGCACGAGCAGCAGCTTCTTCCGGATGCGACGGCCGCGGTGGTTGTGGAGGAGGGTCTCCCACCAGTGCCCGACGACGAACACGGGCGTGTACACCGTGACGACCTCGGAGCCGTGTTCCATCCGGTGCGCCTTGATGTACTTGATGAGCGGCATCGAGATGTCGCGGTACGGGCTCGGCACGATCGTGAGTGGCACCTCGATGCCGTGTGCCGTCCACTGCTCCTGCAGCCGTACGGCCTCGGCGTCGTCGATCGCGACGTGCACCGCCTCGAAGCTGGCGTGCTTGGCCGCGATCGCGTAGTCGAGCGCCTTGAGCACCGGCTTCTGCAGCTTGTTCACGAGCACGATGGCGTGGTCGCCGGTCGCGCCGAACTGGGTCTCCTCGTCGGCCTCGATCTCGTGCGAGACGTCCCGGTAGTACCGGTTGACGCCGAGCATGAGCACGAACAGCACCGGCATGATGACGAACACGAGCCAGGCGCCGTGCGTGAACTTCGTGATCGTGACGATCACGAGGACCACGAACGTGAAGGTCGCGCCGGTGGCGTTGATGAGTCGGGAGCGCACCACCTGTCCGCGGTTGACGGGTTCCTCGGCGGTGCCGGCCCGGTCGGCACGGAGCAGCCGGGTCCAGTGCAGGACCATCCCGGTCTGGCCGAGGGTGAACGACACGAACACACCGATGATGTAGAGCTGGATGAGGCTCGTGACGTTCGCCCGGTACACGATGAGCAGCGCCGCCGCGACGAGGGCGAGGACGATCACGCCGTTCGAGTAGATGAGCCGGTCTCCGCGGGTCGACAGCGCCTTCGGGGCGTACGAGTCGCGCGCCAGGATCGAGCCGAGCAGCGGGAAGCCGTTGAACGCCGTGTTCGCGGCGAGGAGCAGCACCGCCGCCGTGGTGGCCTGGATCACGAAGAAGAGGATCGAGTCGTTGCCGAACGTCGCGGCGGCGATCTGGGCGATGAGGGAGCGCTGCGGCGTCGTGGCGCACTGCGCGAAGCCCTGCAGGTCGCACGCGCTCTCGGCGTAGTGCACGCGGGAGATGAGCGCGAGCGTGATGAGGCCGACGAACAGCACGATGGCGATCGACCCCATGAACACGAGGGTCATCTGCGCGTTCTTGATCTTCGGTCGGCGGAACGCCTGCACGCCGTTCGCGATCGCCTCGACACCGGTCAGCGCGGAGCACCCGGACGCGAACGCGCGGAGCAGCAGGAGGATGAACGCGGCCTGCGTGGTGTGCTCGACGTTCTGGACGGTGTAGGCGGCGGACTCGGCCACGGGCGCGTGACCGATCGCGGCGCGGAACAGCCCCGTGACCACCATGACGAAGACGCTCGCGACGAAGAGGTAGGTCGGGACCGCGAAGGCCTTGCTCGACTCGCGGACCCCGCGGAGGTTCGCCGCCGCCAGGAGCACGACGAACAGCAGCGCGAGTTCGACCCGGAACTCGTTGAGGACGGGGAGCGCCGAGATGATGTTGTCCACGCCCGACGCCACCGACACGGCGACGGTCATGACGTAGTCGACGAGCAGGGCCGACGCGACGACCAGCCCGGCCTTCTCGCCGAGGTTCCGGTGCGCGACCTCGTAGTCGCCACCGCCGGACGGGTACGCCTTGATGAGCTGTCGGTAGGACGCGACGACGACGACGAGCAGCAGCACGACGAGTGCCGCGACCCACGGAGCGAACGTCAGGAACGCCATCCCGCCGAGCAGCAGGATCATGAGGAGCTCCTGCGGCGCGTACGCCACGGAGGACAGCGGGTCACTCGCGAAGATGGGCAGTGCCAGGTGCTTCGGGAGGAGCTGCCCTTCGAGCTTCTCGGAGGGGAGGGGATCCCCGATCAGTCGCGCTTTCAACGACCGGATCTCGTTCGTCACGAGCGGCAAACCTACTCATTTCCGGGCGGGAGTCAACACGGGTCGTCGTCGCCGTATTCCCCCTCGGGCGAACCGGAGGTGAACAAGCACCCACGACACCCTTGTGGTTGACGCAGCGTCAACCACTACGGTCGTGGGCATGAGGGATTCGACAGACAGCGGCGACGCAGCTGCGAAAGCGCCGCACGGCATCGCCGACGTGGCGCGTTCCGCGGGCGTCTCGAGTCGCACGCTGCGGCACTACGACGCCATCGGGCTGCTGCCCGCGACGGCGATCGGGCAGGGCGGGCTCCGGCGGTACGACGACCGCTCGCTCGTCCGGCTGCAGCGGATCCTGCTCCTCCGGGGACTCGGGCTCGGGCTGTCCGAGATCCGTGCCGTGCTCGACGGGGAGCAGGACGACGTCGCCGCCCTCACCGCCCACGTCGCGTGGCTCGAACGCGAACGCGACCGGCTCGCGCGGCAGCTCGCCGCCGTCCGCACCACCATCACGAGGATCCAGCAGGGAGAGGACATGAACACCACCGACACGTTCGACGGGTTCGACCAGACACGGTTCAAGCAGGAGGTCGAGGAACGGTGGGGTCCCGAGGCCTGGGACCGCGGTACCCGCTGGTGGGCGTCGAAGGACCCCGCCGCGAAGGAGGCGTTCCAGGCCGAACAGCGCGCCATCGCCCGGGACGCCGCCGCGCTCGCCGCCTCCGGTGACGGGCCGACCTCACGCGCGGCGCTCGCGCTCGCGAGGCGGCAGTTCGACTGGTTGGCGCAGGCCACGCCCCCGGCCGAGTTGACCGCCGAGCGGTTCCGCACGCTCGCCGACATGTACGTGCAGGACGAGCGGTTCACGCACGCCTACGAGTGGGCCGGCGCCGGTGCCGAGCAGGCGCTCCGGGGCGCGATGCACGCGCTCGCCGACCGCGGGCTCTAGCGGCGCGGTCGAGCCGCACCGCGCCTCCCGTGCCCGTCTGCGGAACCTGGTTCCGGAGCACCAGCCGGGAGGCGCGGCTCGCCACCACGAGTCGGCCGACGGTCTCAGAGGGACTTGCGCAGCGCCTCCAGGCCGTCGCGCAGGCGTGTGACGGTGTCGCCGGTGAGCGTGCCGCGGGTCGCCCGACGGCGGAGGTCCGCGCGGACCTGCTGCCGGAACGACGACAGCGCCATCTCGACGTCGCGGAGCGCGCGGGCCCCCTCCGACGGGACGTCCACCGGCTCGTCCGCGGTCTGACCCCGGGGAGCCTGAGCGCTCGCGGCGAGGTCGGCACGGAGGGACCGCATGGCCGCTCCCACCGAGGCACGGACGCCGTCGGCGAGGGACTTCACCGAGTCGTTCACGCCGTTCTCCACCGCAGCGATCTCGTCCGCACGGGCGTCGAGCTCGGCGCGGCCGGCGGGCGTGATCGCGTAGACGGTCTTCCGGCCGTCGGCGGACTTCGTGACGAGTCCCTCTTCCTCGAGCTTCGCGAGCCGCGGGTACACGGTGCCGGCGCTCGGGACGTACGTGCCTCCGAAGCGGTCGCCGAGTGCCTGGATCACCTCGTAGCCGTGCATCGGGTGGTCGGCGAGCAGGACGAGCAGGTAGAGGCGCAGGTGGCCGTGGGCGAAGACGGGGCTCATTCGGCCACCTCGCCGTCCGTGGTCGCGGTGGGCTCCGGTGCGGGCGTGCTGCTCCAGGCCCCGGACTCCGTGGTGGGTGCGGCATGGAGGACCGCGATGTCGCCGGACACCGAGTTCACGCGGAGGTCGAGCCACTGGCCGGAGAGCTCACCGCCCTGCTTGACGTACGAGCCGCGGACGCCGCGGATCTCCGAGTCGTCGAACTGCAGCTTGCCGGAGGCCGTGCTCACGGTGCAGCGGTAGGGGACGCCGTCCTCGAGTCGGACGCTGACCGAGCCGGACACCGTGTTGACGCGCGCCGTGTCCGGTGTGCCGTGCAGGTCGAGCACGACGTCGGCCGAGACGCCGTCCGCGGTGAACCGGGGGATCGCGCCGGTCGCGACGACGTCGCCGGAGACGGTGTGCACCGTGAGGGCACCGTCGAGTTCGCGGATCGTGGTGGTGCCGGACACCGCGTTGACGGTGAGGTCGCCGGCGACCTCGTCGACGACCACGTCGCCCGAGACGGTGTTGAGCGTGGCTCCGCGGTTGGTGCCCGACAGCAGCGCACCGGCGGACACGACGCCGACGGTGACGACCGCGTCGCGGGGGACCAGCACGCTGACGTCGGCCTGGGCCTTGCCGCGGAAGGACTTGAGGAACCCGATGGGGTCGTCCCACCGGACCTGCGGGTGGTCGACGGTGAGCGTGTCGCCGTCGACCTCGATCTTCAACGGCTTGCCGGACACGCTGTGCACCTCGACGCGGGCGGTCGGTTCGTCGTGTGCGACGACGTCGACCTGTCCGCCGGCGAGTCCGACGCGCAGGCGTCGGACGATGCCGGTGTCGATGACCTTCGGCTCGTCGACGAGCCACTTCTCCTGGGCCATGTTGCCTCCTCGAACTCGCGATGTATCGCGTCTTTGGCGGACACGTTATATCGCGAGTCGGACGCGCGCAAGGGGGTTCAGGCGAGTTCCGAGGCAGAGGCGGTGCGCGCCTCCAGGGCGGCAGCGGAGGCCCGGGTCCGTTCCGGGCTCCACGGGAAGCGACGGAACACCGGCATGAGCGGCTGCACCATCGGACCGATCGCGAACGCGGCGATCACCGTGCCCGCTCCCACGTCGCCACCGAGGAGCCAGCCGACGAGGACCACCGACACCTCGATGGTGGTCCGAGCCAGCCACACCGGCCACCCGAGTCGCTCGTGCAGGCCCACCATCAGGCCGTCCCGCGCACCGGTGCCGAACCCCGCGCCGATGTAGAACGCGGTGGCGACCGCGAGCAGCAGCAACCCCGCGACGAAGAGCAGGACCCGCGCGACGATGCCCGACGGGCTCGGCACGAGCCACAGCACCAGGTCGGCCGAGGGGCCGATCGCCAGGGCGTTGAGCAGGGTGCCGATCCCGGGCTTCTGGCGGAGCGGGATCCAGAAGAGCAGGATCACCCCGCTCGACACCACGGTGATGACGCCGAACGACCACGGCACCACGTGCTCGAGGCCCTCGGTCAGCACCGTCCACGAGCTCACCCCGACGACCGCGCGGACCTGCAGCGCGGTGGACGCTCCGTAGAGGAACAGCCCGACGAACAGTTGGACGAAACGGAGGGTGATCGAGGCGGAGCGGGGCATGCGTCGATCGTCTGGGAGATTGGACTGCCCGTCGAGAGCCAATCGCGGTAGCGTGGTCCCGTGCCCCCGGTCCTGCTCAGCGCGCGCTCCGCCGCCCTCCTCCTCACCGACTGGCGCGCGGGGACGGACGTCCCCGCCTACGAGGCGCTGTCCGACGCACTCCGGGTGCTCGTCATCGACGGCCGCGTCCCGCAGGGCGTGCGGCTGCCGGCCGAGCGCGGTCTCGCGACGGCACTCGGGGTCTCGCGCACCACGGTCGCGAACGCCTACGCCCGCCTCCGGTCGGACGGCTTCCTCGTGTCCGTCCGCGGATCCGGCAGCGTCGTGCGCCTCCCGGCCGGCCTCATCGGGCGGCCGGACCCGGAACGACTCGGCGGCGTCGTCGACCACGAGCTCCTCGACCTCAGGAAGGCGGCGATGCACTCGGCGCCGGGCGTCGCCGAGGCCGTGGAGCGGGCGGTGCGCCACGTGCCCGCGGCGCTCGCCGGCATCGGGTACGACACCGTCGGCGACCCCGGACTGCGCGCCGCCATCGCCGCCCGGTACACCGAACGGGGACTGCCGACCGACGCGTCGCAGGTCATCGTGACCCTCGGGGCGCAGCACGCGATCGCCCTGCTCGCCCGGGTGCTCGTCCGACGCGGCGACGCGGTGCTCGTCGAGTCGCCGACCTACCCGCACGCCCACGAAGCCTTCCGCGAGGCAGGCGGACGCCTCGTCGGCGTCCCCGTGGACGCCCGCACCGGATGGGACGCGACGGCGCTCGAGACCACCCTGCGTCGGACAACACCGGCCGTGGCGTACGTCATGCCGGAGCTGCACAACCCGACCGGCGCGACGATGTCGGGGGCGACGCGGGAGCGCCTGCTGTCGGTGGCGGCGTCGACCGGCACGACCGTGATCGCGGACGAGACCATGGGGGAACTCCGGATCGAGGGAACGGCCTCGGCACCCCTCGCCGCGTCCGAGGGCGGGGAACCGGTCGTCATGATCGGGTCCGCCGCGAAGGTGTTCTGGGGCGGCCTCCGCATCGGGTGGATCCGCGCGGCGCCCGACCTGCTGCAGCGGCTGCTGCTGGCCCGTCCCACGGGCGACCTCGGCACGCCCGTCCTCGACCAGTTGGTCGCGCGGGAGCTCGTGCCGCGCACGGAGGCGGTCCTGGAGGCGCGGCGCGCGTACCTCCGCGAGGCTCGCGACGACGTGGTGGGCGCGTTGCGCGCGCGGCTCCCGGAATGGGACGTCCCGTCGCCGGCGGGCGGGTTGACGACGTGGGTCGGGCTCGGGCGGCCGGTGTCGAGCGCGCTCGTGCTCGCCGCCCGGAGGGACGGCGTCGTGCTGGCGTCCGGCGGGGTGTTCGGCCCGGACGGCGGCTTCGAGCGGTTCCTGCGCGTGCCGTTCACGATGCCGCCGGCGGACCGGGTACGGCTGGTCGACGTGCTCGAACGGTCGTGGGCGCGGATCAGCGGCGACTCAGCGGGAGTCCGGGGCTCGCTGGCCGCGGTGGTGTGACGGGTCATCCTCGGGAGTGACGCCGGAGCGGGGATCTGGCTCCGGGGAGTGATGCGCCGGCCTGCGTCCCGCGCCGAAGCTGGTGCCATGGAGACGACCATGAACGCCGGACGGCCCGCGAGCCCCGCTCCCGCACCTCCGCACGGAGCCGGCCCGTCGCGGTCGGTGCCGCCCGCGGCCCGGATCTCGATGGCGCTCACCGGTGCGTTGCTCGCCGGCGTCCTCACCTCGTTCGGCCAGGCGCTGCCGGGGCTGTCGACCGTCTCGAACTCGGCCGGGCCCTGGTTCGCGGTCGCGGTCGTGCTGTGCATGGTCGCCGGCGTGCGGCTCGGTCGCCCGACCCTGGCGGCCGCGATGGTCCTCGGGGTGGTCCTGCTCGAGCTCATGCACGTGGGCTACTGGGCGACGACGAACCTCCGCGGGTACCCGGACGTGCTCTCGATCACGAACTTCTGGGTCCTGATGGGGATCCCCGCCGGGGTGCTCGCCGGTGCCGTCGCGGTCGCCGTCCGTTCCCCGGACGTCCGCTGGCGTGGCGCGGCCCTCGGCGCGACGGCCGCCGTGCTCGTCGGGGAGGGCATCCGCGCCCTCCTGCAGGTCGCCGACACCACCGGCCCGGTCGCGTGGGTCGTCGAGATCGCGGTGGGCATCGCCGTGCTCGTCACGGCCGTCGCCACCGCACGGACCCCGGTCGGCCGGGTCGTCGCGCTCGGGACCGGCGTCCTGGGCACCGTGGGCGTGCTCGGGGCGTTCCTCCTGCTCGGCGGCTGAACGCGCCCGGGCCGGCCCTGCAAGGATCGACGGCGTGCACCTCCTCTCGGTCTTCAGCCTCCGCAACCGGGCGCTCATCGCGCTCGTCACCGTCGTCGTCGCGGTGTTCGGCGGCATCGCGCTGACGAGCCTCAAGCAGGAGCTCATCCCGAGCGTCCAGTTCCCCCAGGTCGCGATCGTCAGCGCCTACCCGGGAGCCACGCCGGAGGTCGTCTCGAACGACGTCTCGACGAAGATCGAACAGGCCATCCAGGTGGTGCCGAACCTCGAGTCGACGAGCGCGACCTCGTCGACCGGCCAGAGCGTCGTCTCCGCCTCGTTCGACTACGGCTCGAACCTCGCGAGCGCCGAGGACAAGATCCAGACCGCCGTGAACGCCCTCTCGCTGCCGGACACGGTGCAGACCCAGATCGTCACGGGGTCGTTCGACGACATCCCGGTCCTGCAGCTCGCCGTGACGGCGTCCGGCGACCAGGAGCAGCTCGTCGACCGGTTGAACGCCACGGCGGTCCCGGACATCGAGAAGCTCGACGGGGTGCGGCAGGCGGACGTGTTCGGCAACCCCGGCCGGCGCATCGTCATCACGCCGGACCAGGCCGCGCTGGCGTCGCACGGGCTGACGAGCCAGTCCATCGCCGACGCCCTCGACGACAACGGCACGCTGGTGCCCGGCGGGACGATCACGCAGGACGGCAAGACGCTGTCGGTACAGACGGGGGAGCGGATCGCGTCGCTCGACGACATCCGTGGGCTGCCGTTGACGGCATCCTCGTCGTCCTCGACTTCCTCGTCTTCTTCGTCCTCGTCGTCCTCGTCGTCGTCGGGCACTCCCGGGACGGGTGCGACCCCCGCGGCCGGCGGGACCGGCGCGAGCACCGCTGTCGGCGCGACCACCGGCCCCACCGCAGCCGGCGGGGCGGGCACGAGCAGTGCCTCCAGTCCGACCCGGCTCGGCGACGTCGCGACCGTGCGGATCGAGGAATCGCCGCGCACCTCGATCAGCCGTGTGGACGGCAAGACCGCGCTGACGATCGCGATCACGAAGACGCAGGAGGCGAACACGGTCGACGTCTCCCGGACCGTCCGGGACGCACTGCCCGGGATCGAGTCGAAGGTCCCCGGGGACCCGCGGTTCACGGTGGTGTTCGACCAGGCGCCCTACATCCAGCAGTCCATCGACTCCCTCGCCGAGGAGGGCCTGCTGGGCCTCGGGTTCGCGGTGGTCGTCATCCTGATCTTCCTGCTCTCGGTCCGGTCGACGATCGTGACGGCGATCTCGATCCCGACGTCGGTGCTCCTCGCCGCGATCGGCATGCGCGCCACCGGCTACACGTTGAACGTCATCACGCTCGCGGCGCTGACGATCGCGATCGGCCGCGTCGTCGACGACTCGATCGTGGTCATCGAGAACATCAAGCGTCACCTCCGGCCCGGGGTGGACCGCACCCGCGCGGTGCTCGACGCCGTGCGCGAGGTCGCCGGCGCGGTGACGGCCTCGACCCTGACGACCGTCGCGGTGTTCCTGCCGGTGGCGTTCGTCGCCGAACTCGTCGGTGAGCTCTTCCGGCCGTTCGCACTCACCGTGACCATGGCGCTCGTGGCGTCGCTGCTCGTGTCGCTGACGATCGTGCCGGTGTTGGCGTACTGGTTCCTGCGGACGCCGCGAACAGACCGGACCGGTGCCGGTGCCGGTGCCGCTGCCGCTTCCGGCGCGGGTGCCGGTGCGAGTGCCGGAGTCGGAGCCGGCGCTGCGACGGCCACCGGCACGGCGGCCGTGGCGCCGGGCGACGGCTCACTCGACTCGGCCGCGGACCTGCACGACGCCGGCGCTCCGGACCGGCTCCGGCGTGCCTACCAGCCCGTCCTGCGCTGGGCGATCGGACGACCGGCCCTCGTCGTGGTGCTCGCGGTCCTCGTGCTCGGCGGGACCGCGGCGGCCGTGCCGTTCGTCAAGACGAACTACCTCGGCGACTCCGGCCAGAACACCTTCACGGTGACGCAGGACCCCGCCCCCGGGACGAGCCTCGACGTGCAGTCCGACACCGCACGGAAGGTCGAGCGGGTACTCCGCGGTGTCGACGGTGTGGACACGGTGCAGACCACCATCGGGACCAGTGGACAGTCGGTCCAGGCGGCGTTCGGCGGCGGTGCGACGGCCTCCGTGCAGTACAACGTGACGACCGACGCGAACGAGGACCAGACGGCGATCCAGTCGACCGCGCGGAAGCGCATCGATCGTCTCTCGGGGGTCGGCGACGTCAGCCTCTCGACGGCCGGCGGCGGGTTCGGTGGCTCCAGCGACATCGAGGTGGACGTCACCGCACCGACCCAGGCCGAGCTGCGCACCGCTGCGCAGCAGGTGCTCCGCGAGATGCGCACGGTGGCCTCGACCACCGACGCCACGAGCAACCTCTCCGCCGCCGAGCCCTACCTGGCCGTCCGCGTGGACCGTCAGGCCGCGGCGGCGCACGGCCTGACCGAGACCCAGGTCGGCGGACTGGTTGCCGCAGCGGTCTCGCCCCGGGACACCGGGACCGTCGAGATCGAGGACGCCACCCTCGACGTGTACATCGCCGATCCGCACCCGCCGACCACGATCGCGGCGCTCAAGGCCCTGTCCGTCCCGACCTCGACGGGGGCGGTGCCGCTGTCCGACCTGGCGACGGTCGAGCAGGCGGAGGGCCCCACGACGATCACGACCTCGAACGCCGTGCGGACGGCGACCATCACGGTCACGCCGGACTCGACCAACCTCGGGGCCGCCGTGCAGAACGTGACCGCGGCCGTCGACGGGCTGCAACTGCCCCGGGGTGCCTCCGCGGAGATCGGCGGCGTCGCGTCGAGCCAGTCGTCGGCCTTCGGTCAGCTCCTGCTCGCGATGCTCGTCGCGATCCTCATCGTCTACGTGGTCATGGTGGCGACGTTCCGCAGTCTCCTCCAACCGTTGCTGCTGCTCGTGTCGGTGCCGTTCGCCGCGACCGGGGCGCTGCTGCTCCAGATCGTCACGGGGATCCCGCTCGGGGTGGCGTCACTGATCGGGCTGCTCATGCTCGTCGGCATCGTCGTCACGAACGCGATCGTGCTCATCGACCTCGTGAACCAGTACCGACGGCGGGGCCTGCGGGTGCGGGACGCACTGGTCGAGGGTGCCACCCGGCGACTCCGCCCGATCCTGATGACCGCGCTCGCGACGATCTTCGCGCTCCTGCCGATGGCCGTCGGACTCACCGGACGGTCCGGGTTCATCTCCCAACCGCTCGCGCTCGTCGTGATCGGCGGCCTGGTGTCGTCGACGCTGCTGACCCTCGTCGTCCTGCCGTCGCTCTACGCCCTGGTGGAAGGCGCCCGGGAACGCCGTGCCGAACGTCGCGCCGGCCGCCGCTCCTCGGAGGAGTCGACGGCGGACTAGCGGCGGTACTCAGCGTCGATGCTCGCGATCGGGTCCGCGGTGCGAGCGGTGGCGGTGGTGTCCGCGCGCTCGACCGTCCGGAACCACGACACGAGCACGCACGTCAGCGTGATGACGAACACGATCCCCGCGGCTTGCGACACCACGACCATCCGGCCGGTCGACGCCGCGTACCCGCCGAACGCGACGGCGACGGTGAACGACAGCCCGAGCAGCAGCTCGGCGACGGTCCGCAGCGTGGAGCGTCCCTCCCACCGGGCGGTGTCGGCGGGTGCGGGGCGCGCGGAGGTGTCGGTCACCCAGGAAGTCTGCGGTGCCGCGGCGCTCCGCAGCAGTCCCGACTCCGGGTGCCACCCGGCCGGGGCACGTGGCGCGGTGCCGACGACCGCGCGTGGGACCCGGCCGGGCAGGCGCGACGAGGCGCGGCCGACTGCGCGTGGCACCCGGGCGTGCGCGTGCGACGAGGCGCGGCCGACCGCGTCGGCCCTCAGCCGAGGTGCTGCCGCAGGAACGACGCCACGCGCCTGCTCATCGCCTCGTCCAGCTGCGCGATGGAGTGTGCCGTGCCCTCGACCGCGACGAACGTCACCGGCACGTCGTGCTCCCGGAGCGTCGTCGCGAACTCCTGCGATTCCCACAGGGGGATGAACTCGTCGGTGGAGTGCCCGATGAAGAACGGTGCCGTGTCCGCGGTGACGTGGTACTCCGGCGACGCCCGCCGGGCCGCCGGACAGTCCGTGTACGACCGGCACCCGAGGTACAGGAGCTGCTTCCGCTGGAACGACGCGGAGACGCCGTCGGCCTCGGTGGAGCGGCTCGTGAGGTCCGTGGGGCCGCTGAGGTCCACGACCGCCCGGATCCGGTCGCCGCGTGCGGACGCCGCCGAGTCGTGGTCGGTGACGGCGAGCATCGCGGCGAGGTTCCCCCCGGCGCTCCCGCCGAAGACCCCGACCCGACCGCTGTCGACGTCGTAGGTCGAGAGCGTCGTCGACCGGAAGACCCAGTCGAGCGCCCGACGGACGTCGTCGAGGCCCGCGGGGAACGGGTCGGTCGGCGCGAGCCGGTAGTCGACGTTGAACGTCACGAAGCCCTCGGACGCCAGGTACTTGCACACGGACCGGTACGCGGCCGTCGCCTTGTCGCCGTGGGACCAGCTGCCGCCGTGGATCATCAGCACCGCGGGCCGACCGGAGCCGCTGCCCGACGGGGCGCTCGCCGACGGGACGCTGGCCGACGGTGCCGGCGTCGGGGTCGGCGTGGCCGTCGTGTCCGGCGCGCTGTCCGCGGGGAGGCACACGTCGAGGCGCTGCAGGTCGTCCGACCCGTACGGCACGTCCGCGACGACGTCGATGCCGTGGTACCGGAGCGACAGCGGGTAGATCACCGGGTCAGCGGTCACCGTCCGGTTCTCGTCGCCCACCGGGTCGGCGCTGCACGAGGCCACCGCCCCGATCGCCAGCACCGCGGCGACGAGCGCGAGCAGCGAGCGACGGCCTGACCTCATCGGGTCCACGCTAACCCGCCCGCCCGGCGAGCACGTCCGCCCGACGGACGAAGCGCAGTGGTCGGTGCCAGGATGAGAGTCGACCCGCAGGAGGACCCGTGAGCCGTCGCAAGGCCTGGAACGCCGACCCCGAACCGCTGCTCCGCGTCGAGGACGGCTTCCGCCTCGACCGCGTCGATCCGGACGGCACGCCGGGGTTCCCGGGCCGGAAGATCGACGGGCTCGAGGCGCTCGCCGCCGGTTCCTCCCGCCTCTCCGCCCTGCAGGAGCGACTGTGGGCGGCGTCCACCGCGGGCGACCGCCGACGGGTGCTCCTCGTGCTGCAGGCGATGGACACCGCGGGGAAGGGCGGCATCGTCTCCCACGTCGTCGGCGCGGTGGAGCCGAACGGCGTCCACTACGCGGGCTTCAAGGCGCCCACGGCCGAGGAGCGCGAGCACGACTTCCTCTGGCGGGTCGAACGGCAGCTGCCGCACGCCGGTCAGCTCGGGGTGTTCGACCGGTCGCACTACGAGGACGTCCTCATCCAGAAGGTCCGCGCCCTCGCACCCCCGGACGAGATCGACCGACGCTACGGGGCGATCGTCGACTTCGAGGACCGCCTCGTCGAGTCGGGCACGAGCATCGTGAAGGTCATGCTGCACATCTCGAAGGACGAGCAGCGCGAACGCCTCGGCGACCGCCTGGACCGGCCCGACAAGCACTGGAAGTTCAACCCCGCCGACATCGACGAGCGGATGCGTTGGGACGACTACCAGGCCGCCTACCAGACCGTGTTCGACCGCACCTCGACCGCGCGCGCTCCGTGGTACGTGGTCCCGGCGAACCGCAAGTGGTATGCCCGCCTCGCCGTCCAGCAGCTCCTGCTCCGGACCCTCGAGGACATGCAGCTCACCTGGCCCGCCGCCGACTTCGACGTGGCCGAGCAGCGTCGGCGGCTCGCCGAGTCCTGACGGAGGGTGGCCCAGGAGGCGCGGCACGCCTCCGGTACGCAGCACACGCCCGTCGCCGGGCTGGTCAGGTGCGGTGCGATCACGTAGACTCGCTCGGTCGGCCTTCGACGCCGTGACGTTGCGATCACGGGATCTCGTTTGGGTGTGTGTTGCTCGAGGGCTGGATTCACGTCGATCCGCGACGGGAAGAACCCCCTCTCCGCATACAGCCCCCGCCGATGTCGCTGCCGGGCGCTGCGGACGTCTGCACCCCGAGAAAGTAGCCATGGCCCCGTACAACAAGGGCGGCGCGGACAACCGTGCCTCCGATCGTGTCCGTCACCCGAACGGCACCCCCGCTGCTCGCAGCAGCAAGCACCGCGGCTTCCGTGCCGCTGACCCGTCGCAGCCCCGGCAGAAGCAGCGCTGGGACGCCGAAGAGCGTCGCGGGCGCGCAGCGCAGGGGGAGCGTCCGGCGCGTCCGAACTGGGAGCCGCGTGACGGCGGTCAGCGCCGTCCGGAGCGCGACGACCGCGGAGGGCGTCGGTTCGACCGTGACGACCGTGCGCCGCGTCGGTTCGAT
>NZ_JBQEPN010000013.1:120847-132447 GCF_052045775.1 Curtobacterium sp. 22159 | reverse complement strand
CGATGATCCCGCCGACCGCGACGACGACCTTCGCGACCGACACGATGGTCTCCCACGCCTCGGACCCGAACACCTTGTCCCAGAACGACTGCTTCCCCAGACCCGCGTCCGCGGCCGCACCGATCTTCGTCGCGGTGCGCCGTTCCCCGTCCTCCCAGTCCCCACGAGCATCCGCGACGAGCCGCTTCGCCGCCTCGATCCGCGACTGCGCCGCAGCGATGTCCCCCTGGGCCGAGCTGACGGATCCCTGCGCGACGGTCGTGTTGTCGGACGCTGCCCGCAACTGCGCCGGCGAGGGCACGTCCACCCCGTCCGGCACCTCCGACCCCGCCGGGTACTGGTCCGCGACCTTCGACAGGTTCCGCGCGGCCGTCTGGTAATGGCTCAGCGTCGCCTGCGCATCCGACAGACGCGACTGCGCGGCCGCGAGGTCACCGGCGGCGTCCTTCGCGTCCGCGAGCGCACCATCGGCGCGGTACTGGGTGTCGTCGACGACGTCCGCCCACCCCGACAACGCCGACGCCGCCTGCTCGTACGAGGCAACGAGTTTCGACAGGTCACCGGGGGTGTCCGCGATCGCGTCGACGAACACGTCGGCGGCTTCGCCCTCCCAGTCCGTCAACCACCCCGACCCCTTCACCGAGTTCAACCGCGTCGACGCATCCTGCGCAGCGTCCGAGATCCGCTGGTACTCCCGGGCCATCACCCGCAACGTCGCGGGATCACCCTTCACCGGATCATCGCCCTGATCGACGACATCCCACCCCGACGGACGCCCCATGTTCCCTCCCCAGGTCGTTCTGCAGATCACGCTTTCCACAGAAGTACGGGTGTGACCATATCAGGGGCCACGATCGCCGGCAGTGCGCTGGCGCTCGCGGTCAGAGCTCCGTGCGGAGCATCGCGATGTCCGGGTACCCGCGCAGGCGGAAGCGCGTCGGCCGGACGGCGAGCTCCTCGACGAGGTCGGGCACGAGCGACCGCAGCCGACCGAACGGAACCGGCAGCGTCTGCCCGTCGAGGGTCACGAGCACGACGGTGTCCACTGCCGCGACGATGGTCTCGACGTCCTCGGTCCAGGACGAGTAGGCGAACGCCGCATCCCCCTCGTCGAGTCGCGCGACGAACACCGGCGCCACGTGGACGTCCTCGCCGACGCGGTCGAACACGGCCTGCAGCGCCTCCTGCTGCAGGTTCGCTGCCGTCGAGGTCCAGAGCGCCCGGATGGTCCGGAGGTCTCCATCGAGGCCCGCACGTTCGAACGGCTGCCATCCGTCCGGCCCGAACACGACGGGCGGCCCGCTCAGGACATCGCCGTCTTCATCGGAGAGGACCTGCTGCGCGAGTCCGGCGGCGGTGTCCAGCCCGACCACATCAGCGTTCCCGGTCAGGATGAACGTCGTGGGAGCGACCGGGAACAGCACCGGAGCGCCGTCGAGGTCGATGCCCTGGAGACTGGACGGAGCGGCCACCACCAGCACGGCCAGATCCGGGTCCTGCACGACGACCGTTCCCGGCCGGACGACCGCGACGTCACTTGCCGCCTGCTGCTGCGCCACCTCGACGGCCGCCCGCAGGACGTCCTCGTCCGTCATCCCCAGGTCGCGCAGAGCTGCGGCACTGATGACGGAGCCCTGGTCATCCGCGAGGATCACGCCGAGGTCCGGAGCGACCGGCACGACGTGCGGCAGAGCGTCCACCGTCCCGTCGATCTCCGCCCTGGTGCGGCGGATCCCCGCCGTGTCCAGGCCGACGATCCGGGCAGTGGCGATGTTCATGCCCAAACCGTCAGAACCACTTCTCGGCGCGGTGGTCCGCCTGGATCCGGCGGATGGTGTTCGACCGCGACCGGAGCACGAGCGAGTCCGTGTGGATGACGCCGCGCGAACGCCGGACACCGTCGACGAGGACGCCGTCGGTGACCCCGGTCGCGACGAAGAACGTGTTGTCACCGGTGACGAGGTCGTCCTGGTCGAGGACCTTGTCGAGGTCGTGGCCGGCGGCGATCGCCTTCTCGCGCTCCTCGTCGTCCTTCGGCTGCAGCTTGCCGAGGATCACACCGCCGAGCGCCTTGATCGCGCACGCCGTGATGATGCCCTCCGGGGTGCCACCGACACCGACGCACATGTCGATCGTCGAACCGGGCAGCGCCGCCGCGATCCCACCGGCGACGTCACCGTCGAGCAGCAGGCGCGTGCCGGCACCGGTCGCACGGATCGCACGGATGAGCTCGTCGTGCCGGGGGCGGTCGAGGACGGCGATCTGCATGTCCTCGAGGTCCTTGCCCTTCGCCTTCGCGAGCGCGCGGATGTTCTCCCCGATCGGCTTCTCGAGGTCGAGGACCCCGCGCCCCTCGGGCCCGGCGGCGATCTTGTCCATGTAGAACACGGCCGACGGGTCGTACATCGAGCCGCGGTCCGACACGGCCATCACCGAGATGGCGTTCTGTCGGCCGGCGGCGGTGAGCGAGGTGCCGTCGATCGGGTCGACCGCGATGTCGCAGGCCGGGCCGTGGCCGTTGCCGACGTGCTCGCCGTTGTAGAGCATCGGGGCGTTGTCCTTCTCGCCCTCGCCGATCACGACGACACCGTCGAAGTTGACCGTCCCGAGGAACTTCCGCATCGCGTCGACGGCGGCACCGTCCGCGAGGTTCTTCTCACCACGACCGACCCACGGCTGCGCACGGATCGCCGCGGCCTCCGTCGCACGCACGAGCTCGAGCGCCAGGTTGCGGTCGGGCTGGAGGAACAGGGAGCCGGTCTCAGTCGTGGGAGTCACGGCTGCCAGCCTACCGACGGGCCGGGTCGGCGCCGCCGCCGTGAACGCATGTGCAGGGCGGCCGGAACCGGCCTGCGTAACCCGCACCGCCCCTCCAGAGCGCATGACTAGGCTCGGGCTGGACACCACCACGTCGAAGGAGATACCAGTGCCCATCGCAACGCCGGAACAGTACGCCGAGATGCTCGAACGCGCGAAGGCCGGCAAGTTCGCCTACCCCGCGGTCAACGTCTCGTCGTCGCAGACCATCAACGCGGTCCTCCAGGGACTGCAGGAGGCCGGTTCGGACGGCATCCTCCAGGTCACCACCGGTGGTGCCGACTACTTCGCCGGGCACACGGTGAAGAACCGTGCCGCCGGCGCGCTCGCGATGGCGAAGTTCGCGCACGAGGTCGCGAAGAACTACGACATCACCGTCGCGCTGCACACCGACCACTGCCCGAAGGACGCCCTCGACGGCTTCGTCCTGCCCCTCATCGCCGCGAGTGAGGAGGAGGTCCGTGCCGGGCGCAACCCGATCTTCCAGTCGCACATGTGGGACGGCTCGGCCGTGCCGCTCGACGAGAACATCGAGATCGCCAGGACGATGATCGAGAAGACGCGGAACATCAACGCGATCCTCGAGGTCGAGATCGGCGTCGTCGGCGGCGAGGAGGACGGCGTCCAGCACGAGGGCACGAACGACGCGCTGTACACCACGCCCGGTGACGTCGAGAAGGTCGTCGACGCGCTCGGTCTCGGCGACAAGGGCCGCTGGATCGCCGCGCTCACCTTCGGCAACGTGCACGGCGTCTACAAGCCCGGCAACGTCAAGCTCCGCCCGGAGCTCCTCGGCGAGATCCAGGCCTCGGTGGCGGCGAAGCACGGCACCGGCGAGAACCCGCTCGACCTCGTCTTCCACGGTGGCTCGGGTTCGACGGACGACGAGATCCACGAGGCCGTCCGCAACGGTGTCATCAAGATGAACATCGACACGGACACGCAGTACGCGTTCACGCGCTCCATCGCGGATTCCATGTTCCGGAACTACGACGGCGTCCTCAAGATCGACGGCGAGGTCGGCAACAAGAAGCAGTACGACCCGCGCGCCTGGGGCAAGGTGGCCGAGACCGCCATGGCAGCCCGCGTGGTCGAGGCCGCGAAGGTCCTCGGCTCCGCCGGTCACACCAAGGGCTGAACGACCGGTCCTGCCGATCGGCCTGGAGGAACGGGGCGCGTCCGTCGGACGCGCCCCGTCCTGCGTCCGGTCACCTCCGCCGCATGCCACGATGGCAGGGTGACCGTCGACGCCATCGCCTCCGAGTTCGCCCAGTACGTCACCGAGTCGCCCACCGCGTTCCACGCGGCCGCGGCCGCACGGGACCGGCTGGTCGGAGCGGGCTTCACCGAGTTGTCCGAACTCGACGCCTGGCCGACCGAGGCCGGCGCGTACGTCGTGGTGCGGGACGGTGCGGTGATCGCCTGGCGTCTGCCCGAGGGTGCGGCGGCGACGACGCCGTTCCGGATCCTGGGTTCGCACACCGACTCCCCCGGCTTCCGGGTGAAGCCGAACCCGGGCGTGCGGACCGGCGGGTGGGAGCAGCTCAACGTCGAGGTGTACGGCGGCGCGCTGCTCTCCACGTGGTTCGATCGAGACCTCCGGATCGCCGGTCGTGTGGTCGACGCGGACGGCACGGTGCGCCTGGTGTCGACCGACGCGGTCGCCCGGATCCCGAACCTGGCGATCCACCTCGACCGGGGCGTGAACGACGGCAAGGAGATCGACCGTCAGCGGCACACGCTTCCGATCGTCGGCGTCGACGGTGAGGCGGGCGGCGCGGACGTCGTGTCGTGGCTGCGCGCGCGGCTCGGCGAGCAGGCCGTGTCGTGGGACCTCTTCCTCGCGGACACCCAGACACCGACGCGGATCGGCATCGAGCGCGAGTTCCTCGCTTCCGGTCGGATGGACAACCTGACCAGCGTGCACGCCGGCATCCGCGCCATCGTGGACGCCCCGGTCGACGCTGCCCACATCCCGGTGTTCGCCGCGTTCGACCACGAGGAGATCGGGTCGTCGACGCCGTCCGGGGCCGGTGGCCCGTTCCTCGAGGACGTGCTCGGCCGCGTGCAGGAGGGCCTGGGCGCCACCCGGTCCGAGGCGGCGCGGGCGTTCCGTGCCTCGTGGCTGCTGTCGAGCGACGCCGGTCACCTCGTGCACCCGAACCAGCCGGAGAAGCACGACCCGACGAACCGTCCGCGCCCGGGCGGGGGCCCGCTCCTGAAGATCAGCGCGAACCAGCGCTACATGACCGAGGCGAAGGGCGAGGCGGTCTGGTCGGCCGCGTGCGAGGCAGCCGGGGTGCCGTGGCAGCCGTTCGTCAACGTGAACACCATCCCCGGCGGATCGACCATCGGCCCGATCGCGGCGACGCGGCTCGGGATCCCGACGATCGACATCGGCGTCGGACTCCTGTCGATGCACTCGATCCGCGAACTCGTGCACCTCGACGACCTCGCCGCCCTGCACGGTGCGGTGGCCGCGTTCCTCGCCGGGTAGCGCGCGGGAGGTCGGGGTCCGGGGTGCGGCTCAGCCCCCGGTCATCCGGAGCATGTACGCGGCGAACGCCGGGTCGTGGAAGACCACGATGAGCACCGGCACCATGCCGAGGACCGTCGCGACCACGCCGCCGACGAGCGGGACCCAGAACGTCCACCGCCGAGCGCGCAGTCGTCGGAGGGACCACCAGGCGACCAGCACGAACAACACGACGAGCACCAGCGCCCGTACCAGCACGGCGGACGACAGCGCCGCGGGATCGGCCAGCTCGGTGTACTGCTGCTCGACGACCGTGCGGATGGTCGATGCCGTGCTGCCCACCGCGAGCGCCTCGATCACCGACCACAGCCCGATCACGAGCAGTCCGACGGTGAGGAGGACGTCGAGCGGTGACGCGCCGAACCGCCCGGTCGCGGGCGTCGCACGCGCGGCACCGCCCGGGGCGTCCGGCGCTCCGGTCCCGGGCTGCCGGCCACGGGCCGCGTCCTCCGCCGCCTGCTCGCGCAGTGCGCGGGACCGCTCCTGCTGCTCACGGCGTTCCTGCTCGACGAGGACCGGGTTCACCCAGCCCTCCGGCGCGTACTCGCCGTACTGCGGTGCCGGACGGCCGTGGACGCGACCGTCCGCCGGGGCAGGGGCCGGCGAGGCGGGATCGCGCCGCGCCTCCAGGCCGTCCGCCGTCTGCGCCGGTCCGCGCGGGGGGACCGACGACCAGTCGCCGCTCACCGGCGACGCCCGCCGAGCGCGCGGGTCGGCTTGCCGGCGGCGTCCGTGCGGAGCTCCTTCGGGAGCGAGAACATGAGGTCCTCGTGGGCGGTGACGACCTCTTCGACCGTGCCGTAGCCGGCGTCGGCGAGCTGGTCGAGCACCTCGGCCACGAGTTCCTCGGGCACGGACGCGCCACTCGTCACCCCGACGGTGCGGACGCCGGCGAGCCAGTCCTGCTGGATCTCGTCCGCGTAGTCGACGCGGTGCGCGGCCTTCGCACCGTGCTCGAGCGCGACCTCCACCAGGCGGACGCTGTTCGACGAGTTCGCGGACCCGACCACGATGACGAGGTCGGCCGCCGGCGCGACCTTCTTGATCGCCACCTGACGGTTCTGGGTCGCGTAGCAGATGTCGTCGGACGGCGGGTTCTCGATCGCGGGGAACTTCTCGCGGAGGAGCCGCACGGTCTCCATCGTCTCGTCGACGCTCAGCGTCGTCTGCGACAGCCACACGAGGTTCTCCGGGTCGGGGACCTCGAGCGCGGCCACGTCCTCCGGTCCGTTGACGAGGATCGTGCGCTCGGGCGCGTGCCCCATCGTGCCCTCGACCTCTTCGTGGCCGGCGTGCCCGATGAGGATGATCGTGCGCTCGGTCTTGGCGAACCGGGTGGCCTCGCGGTGGACCTTCGTGACGAGCGGGCACGTGGCGTCGATGGCGTGGAGGTCGCGCTCGGCGGCACCGGCGACCACCGCGGGTGAGACGCCGTGGGCGCTGAACACCACGTGCGAACCGCGCGGGACCTCGGCGACGTCGTCGACGAAGACCGCTCCGCGCTGCTCGAGCGTCGACACGACGTGGACGTTGTGGACGATCTGCTTGCGGACGTAGACGGGCTCGCCGTACTGCTCCAGCGCCTTCTCGACGGCGACGACCGCACGGTCCACGCCGGCGCAGTAGCCACGGGGCGCCGCGAGCAGGACCTTCTTCGTGCCGGCGACCGGTTCGTCCCGCAGCCGGCCGCGCGCCGCGAGCACCCGCGGCGGGGCGAGCGGGACCGTGTGGCCGTTGGTGATCGTCACGTCCCCGATGATAGGTGAGCGCATCGCGCGCGGGCTGGGCGTGCGCGGGGACCGGTGTCGTGGGCGTCCGGCAGGATTGGACGGCACCACCACGTGAGGAGCTTGCATGGCGATCGAACAGGGACCCCCGACGGCCGACAACCCCTGGCCGGTGGCGCTGCTCGGCGCGAAGCTGCGGGACTGGATCGACCGCCTCGGCACCGCCTGGGTCGAAGGCGAGATCACCCAGTGGAACGTCGCCGGCGGCAACGTCTACGGCAAGCTCAAGGACGTCGAAGTCGACGCGACGGTGTCGTTCTCGATCTGGTCGAGCGTGCGCGCCCGGGTGCCGGCGGACATCAAGCAGGGCGACCGCGTGGTCGCCGCGGTGAAGCCGAACTACTGGGTCAAGGGCGGCTCCCTGACGATGCAGGTCGTCGAGATGAAGCACGTCGGCCTGGGCGACCTGCTCGAACGGCTCGAGCGGCTCCGGCGCACCCTCGCCGAGGAAGGGCTCTTCGACCCCTCCCGGAAGAAGCGGCTGCCGTTCCTGCCGCACCGCATCGGGCTCATCACCGGCAAGGACTCCGACGCCGAGAAGGACGTCAAGCGCAACGCACAGCTGCGGTGGCCCCAGGTCGAGTTCCGGACGATCCACACCGCGGTGCAGGGCGAGCGGACGGTCGGCGAGGTCACGGCCGCCATCCTCGAACTCGACGCCGACCCGTCCGTCGACGTCATCATCGTCGCCCGGGGCGGTGGCGACTTCCAGAACCTGCTCGGCTTCAGCGACGAAGGGCTGGTGCGCGCAGCGGCCGCCGCGGTCACGCCGATCGTCTCGGCCATCGGGCACGAAGCCGACCGGCCGATCCTCGACGAGGTGGCGGACCTCCGTGCCTCCACACCGACCGACGCCGCGAAGCGCGTGGTGCCCGACGTCGCCGAGGAACTCGCGAACGTCCGGCAGGCGCGTGCCCGGCTCGGCATCCGGCTGTCGCACACGCTCTCCGTCGAGGCGGACCGCATCGCCGCCCTGCGGTCGCGTCCGGCACTCGCGTCCACCGCGTGGCTGGTCGACACCCGTGCGGAAGAGGTGGCGCGTGACCTCTCCCGCGCGCGGGAACTCCTCGACCGGCGGCTCGAACGATCGCACGCCGACGTCGGACACCTGACGGCTCGGCTCCGTGCGCTGTCGCCGCGGGACACCCTGCGGCGCGGGTACGCCATCGTGCAGACGGCGGACGGCGGTGTCGTCCGCGGCTCGGACGACCTGGACGGCGCGACCCCGGTGCACGTGACGCTCGGGGCGGGCACCGCCACCGGGACGCTCGAGCCCGACGGCCCGGGTCCGGACGGCTCCTGACGGTTCTCCACGGGTCCGTCCTCGTGGGCCGCGGGTCGGTGGGTGCTCGGTAGGATCGAGGGGTGTCATCCCAGCAGGAACCCGAGCAGCCCGACGTCCAGTCGCTGAGCTACGAAGCCGCGCGCGACGAACTCGTGCGCGTCGTCGCCGAGCTCGAGCAGGGTTCCGCGACGCTCGAACGGTCCCTGTCCCTCTGGGAGCGCGGCGAGTCCCTGGCCGCGCGGTGTGAAGAGTGGCTGGTCGGTGCGCGGGCACGGCTCGACGCCGCGCGCGCCGCCTCCGAGTCGACGGACGGCGCGGCCCGATGACCGACGCCGACGGCCGCCCGATCGTCGCCGAGCTCGGCCGCCCCGAGACGGCTGAGGAGACCTGGGCACGCAAGGACGCCGCGCGGACGGCGCGTCGGCAGCACCAGACGGCGTTCAACCTCGTCCTCGCGCTCATCGCGTCGCTCGGCATCGTCCTGTTCCTGGTCGCCGTGGTCGTCCGCCCGAACACGACCGTCGTCGACCGCTCCGTGGACTACCAGCACGTCGCGGCCCAGGCGAAGGTGCCCGGCGTGACGCTCGCTGCGCCGGCGCTGCCGAAGGACTTCACGTCGAACCGTGCGGACTACAAGGACAAGACGGCGGACGGCGTCAGCGTCTGGACCGTCGGCCTGATCACCCCGGACAAGCAGTACATCGGCCTGCAGCAGGGCATCAGGGCGAACGCGACCTGGGTCTCGAACGAGCTCGAGCAGCACGCGGCCACCGGTTCCCGCACCATCTCCGGAACGAAGTGGACCGTGTACGACCGTCGGGCCGAGGGCGATGCCGCCGGCAACCAGGCGTACTCGCTCGTGTCGACCTTCGGGCAGAACACCGTCGTCCTGTCCGGTACCGCCGACGACGCGTCGTTCCGCACCGTCGCGAGCGCCGTCAGCAAGCAGTTCGCGAGCTGACGCGCACCTCCCCCACAGCAGCACCCGAACCCTGATCAGACCGAGGAGCCCCATGCCCGACCGCGCCGCCTCCACTCCCGCCGATGCCCTCCGCCTCCTCGTCGAGGGGAACGCTCGCTTCGCCGCGGACAAGCGCCGCACCGGCCGGATCGACCCGGACCGCCGGTCGGAACTGCAGGGGTCCCAGGCGCCGTTCGCCACGGTCCTCGGCTGCTCCGACTCGCGCGTGCCGTTCGAGCACGTGTTCGACGCCGGCATCGGTGACCTGTTCGCCATCCGGAACGCCGGTCAGATCGTCGACGACGTGGTGCTCGGATCGATCGAGTTCGCGGTCGTCGCGCTCGGCACCCCGCTCGTCGTGGTGCTCCGGCACACGAAGTGCGGCGCGGTCGCCGCTGCCCGCTCCGGTGAGCCCGTCCCCGCACCGCACCTGCAGGCACTCGTCGACGCCATCGCGCCGAGCGTCGAGCGCGTCCGCACGACCGACGCCGACGTCCCGCAGGAGTCCGTCGGCGCGGCCCACCTCGAAGCCACGCTCCGCCAGGTGATCGAGCGGTCGGGCGCCGTCTCCGACGCGATCGCCGAGGGTAGATTGGCCGTCGTCGGAGCGACCTACGACCTCACCACCGGCGAGGTCGCCGTCGACACCGTCGTGGGCCAGGCTTGACCGACCGACACGACGAACGTCCCGGACACCATCGGGACACCCCACCAGCCGGCGCGACAGCGGACGGCGAGCACTCCAGGAAGGACCACGACGACGTGACCGACACCACCCCGACCACCGTGACCGACAGCTCCGGCGAGTTCCGCATCGAGCACGACACCATGGGGGAGGTCCGGGTGCCGGCGTCCGCGCTGTACCGTGCGCAGACACAGCGCGCGGTCGAGAACTTCCCCATCTCGGGCAGCGGGCTGGAGTCGGCGCAGATCGTGGCGCTGGCCCGCATCAAGCGTGCGGCGGCGATCGTCAACGGGGAGCTCGGCATCGTCGACGCCGCGCTGGCCGACGCGATCGTGCGTGCGGCGGACACGATCATCGGCGGCGAGCACCACGACCAGTTCCCGGTGGACGTGTACCAGACCGGCAGTGGCACCTCGTCGAACATGAACATGAACGAGGTCCTCGCGACCCTCGCGTCCGACGTCGCCGGTGCGCCCGTGCACCCGAACGACCACGTGAACGCGTCGCAGTCCTCGAACGACGTCTTCCCCACCTCCGTGCACGTCGCCGTGACCGAAGCGCTGATCCGCACGCTCGTGCCGGCGCTCGAGCACCTGGCCGAGTCGCTCGAGGCGAAGACGACGCTCTGGGCCGACGCCGTGAAGTCCGGCCGTACCCACCTGATGGACGCCACCCCGGTCACGCTCGGGCAGGAGTTCGGCGGGTACGCGCGCCAGGTCCGCCTCGGGATCGAGCGCGTCAACGCCACCCTCCCGCGCGTCGCCGAGGTCCCGCTCGGCGGCACCGCCGTGGGCACCGGCATCAACACGCCGAAGGGCTTCCCGCAGCGTGTGATCGCCCAGCTGGCCGACGACACCGGCCTGCCGATCACCGAGGCGCTCGACCATTTCGAGGCCCAGGGCGCCCGTGACGCCCTCGTCGAGGCCTCCGGCGCGCTCAAGGTGATCGCGGTCAGCCTGACGAAGATCAACAACGACCTCCGCTGGATGGGGTCGGGGCCGAACACGGGCCTCGGTGAGCTCCACATCCCGGACCTCCAGCCGGGTTCGTCGATCATGCCCGGCAAGGTCAACCCGGTCATCCCCGAGGCCACGCTCATGGTCGCTGCTCGCGTGATCGGCAACGACGCCACGGTGGCATGGGCAGGTGCGTCCGGTGCCTTCGAGCTCAACGTGGCGATCCCGGTGATGGGCACGGCGTTGCTCGAGTCCATCCGCCTGCTGGCGAACAGCTCGCGCGTGCTCGCCGACAAGACGATCGACGGGCTCGAGGCGAACCTCGACCGTGCGCGTGCCTTCGCGGAGTCGTCGCCGTCGATCGTGACGCCGCTCAACCGCGTGATCGGGTACGAGGCCGCTGCGAAGGTCGCGAAGTTCGCCGTCGCCGAGGGCGTCACCGTGCGCGAGGCCGTGATCGCCCTCGGACACGTCGAGCGGGGCGAGGTCACCGAGGAGCAGCTCGACAGCGCCCTCGACGTGCTCTCGATGACGCACCCGAACTAGGGGTCACCACACGACGGACGGGAGGCG
>NZ_JBQEPN010000013.1:119144-120838 GCF_052045775.1 Curtobacterium sp. 22159 | reverse complement strand
CGCCTCCCGTCCGTCATCGTGCCGATGCCGAGACTCGGGCCCGGCGACACTGCTCGCACCCATCAGCGCGAGCAGTGTCGGGTGGGCCGAGACTCGGCCCGGGCCGGCCTACACCAGGTCGGGCGAGTCCAGCAGGTCCGTCACGAGGGCCGCGATGGCCGAGCGCTCCGACCGCGTCAACGTCACGTGCGCGAAGAGCGGGTGGCCCTTGAGCCGCTCGATCACCGACGCGACGCCGTCGTGCCGGCCGACCCGCAGGTTGTCGCGCTGCGCGACGTCGTGCGTGAGGACCACGCGCGAGTTCTGGCCGATGCGCGACAGCATCGTGAGCAGGACGTTCCGTTCGAGGGACTGCGCCTCGTCGACGATTACGAACGCGTCGTGCAGCGACCGGCCGCGGATGTGCGTGAGCGGGAGCACCTCGAGCATGCCGCGCTCGACGACCTCGTCGAGGACGTTGTCGGACACGAGCGCACCGAGTGTGTCGTAGACCGCCTGCGCCCACGGGTTCATCTTCTCGGCGGCATCGCCCGGCAGGTACCCGAGCTCCTGGCCACCCACCGCGTACAGGGGCCGGAACACCATGATCTTCTTGTGCTGCTGGCGCTCGAGCACGGCCTCGAGCCCGGCGCACAGGGCGAGCGCGGACTTGCCCGTACCGGCGCTGCCGCCGAGCGACACGATGCCGATCTCCGGGTCGAGCAGGGCATCGATCGCGAGACGCTGTTCGGCGGAGCGTCCGCGCAGGCCGAAGACCTCGCGGTCGCCTCGGACCAGGGCGACGGCGCCGGCTTCGTGCACGCGGCCGAGGGCCGAGCCACGCTCGGAGTGGATGACGACACCGGTGTTGACCGGCACGCCGGCCAGGGCCGACGATCGGATCTCCTCCTTCTCGTACAGGTCGGCCATCTGCTCGCCGGAGACCTGCAGGTCCGTGACACCCGTGTAGCCGCTGTCGACGGCGAGTTCGGCGCGGTACTCCTCGGCGGCCATGCCGATCGACGACGCCTTGACCCGCAGCGGCAGGTCCTTCGAGACGACGACGACGTCGAGCCCGTCGTTCTTGAGGTTCGACGCCACCGCCAGGATCCGCGAGTCGTTGTCGCCGAGCTGCAGCCCGGACGGGAGCACGGACTGGTTGGAGTGGTTCAACTCGACGCGGAAGGAGCCGCCGTCGCCGATCGCGATCGGGAAGTCGAGTCGTTCGTGTTCGACGCGCAGTTCGTCGAGGAGCCGGAGCGCCTGCCGGGCGAAGTACCCGATCTCGGGGTCGTTCCGCTTGGACTCCAGTTCACTGACGACGACGACGGGCAGGACGACCGCGTGTTCGGCGAAGCGGAACAGTGCCCGCGGATCGCTGAGGAGCACCGAGGTGTCGAGCACGTACGTGCGCTGGGCGACCGATGTGGACGAGTCCGCGGTGTGCTGCTGCTGTGTTCCGCGAGAGACGTTCTGAGAGGTCACGACCACTCCATCCCCGGGCCGCGTTCGGCCCGGTCCATGTCCTCGAACGCGGCCGTGGAGCGGGTCCCGAAGCACCGACTGTGGCCGCTTCGATCGGGCGCGGTGCCCGATGGGGCCAAGCTACGTCCGACCTCCGACACGGCGCCAGCGACACGCGGTTCGCCGGATGTCGGTCGTGTGAACAACGCGCCCGGCGGACGGCGCGGCGCGGCGCGGCGCGGCGCGGCGCG
>NZ_JBQEPN010000013.1:93549-119139 GCF_052045775.1 Curtobacterium sp. 22159 | reverse complement strand
GCGCGGCGCGGCGCGGCGCGGCGCGGCGCGCCGCGGCGGCCGAGTCTCGCGCTCAGCGACAGTTCACGCGCTACCGACCGCGTGAACTGTCGCCCAGCACGAAACTCGCGCCAGGCGCTGGCCAGGAGGCGCGCCTCCAGTCCGCCAGTCCGGTCGGGCCGAATTTCGCGGCCAGCGACACTTCACGCGCCACCGACCGCGTGAACTGTCGCCCAGCACGAAACTCGCGAGCCGCCCGGACGGGAGGCGCGCCTCCAGTCCGCCAGTTCGGTCGGGCCGAGTCTCGCGGCCAGCGACACTTCACGCCCCGCGGAGCGCGAGAAGTGTCGGCCAGCGCGAGACTCGCGCCAGCCGCCGCGCCGCCCGCGCGCGGCCGCGCCGCGCGCTACTGCATCGTGGCGTACGACAGGCAGGCGTCCCGGAACATGTCGAGCGTCTCGTCCGTCGTGGACGCGAACACGGACACCCGAGCGACGCCGAGCCGCGTCGTCACGGAGACGCCGTGGTTGTGCAGCGCCGCCGAGAGCGCCGTCAACCGGCCCTGCGGCGGCCGGAGCACCACGATGCCGGCGCGCTCACGCGGGTCCCGGCTGGACTCGACGGACAGCCCGAACTCGTCCGCGATGTCGAACACCCGCTCCACCCGGTCGGCCACGCGGTCCTGCACGGCGGCGACCCCGACGGCGGTCAGTCGGTCGAGCGACACGGCGAGCCGGGCCTGGGACACGGGATCGACCCGCGACATCTGGAAGCCGGCAGCCCCGGGCCGGACGGCGGGTACCTCGGTCGGCCAACCGGACGTGCCGGCGGACCCGGACAGCGCCGGGCGCAGGCGGTTCAGGGCGCGGTCGCTGAAAGCCGTGAAGCCGGTGCCCCATCCCGCGTGCAGCCACTTCTGCCCGCCGGTGGCGACGACGTCGGCGACCTCGTACGGAGCGTCCACGACGCCGAAGCCCTGGATGGCGTCGACGATGAGGAGGCGGTCGCCGATGACGTCCCGGATGGCGGCGAGGTCGGCGAGGTAACCGGTCTGCCAGTCGACGAGCGACACGGCGACCGCGGTCACCTCGTCGGTGAGCCGTGACTCGATGAGGGTCGGCGTCATCCAGCCCGCGCCGGACTCGACGACGACCGGCTGCACGCGACCGCCGGTGGCCGACGCGGCGCTGGCGAGGGCGAGCGGCAGGGACGGGTACTCGTCCGCGGAGACGAGCACGCCGCCGGTCAGGCCGAACGCGGTGTGCAGCAGGCCCGGCGTGGTGGCCGTCTGGGACACGACCTGGTCCTCGCGTCGCCCGACCAGCCGTGCGGCGACGGTGCGCACCCGGGCGTCCTGCTCGTCGAGCGTCTCCATGGCCCCGAAGCGCATGTGCTCCTGGATGGTCCCGAGCACGCGCTGCTCCTCGAGGACCGCGGTCTGCACGGGACCGAACGCGGCGTGGTCGAGGTAGCCGGGCTCCTCGGCGAAGCCGGCGGCGTACTCGTCGATGTTCACAGGGACAACCTTCCGTGGGACGAAAACCCTGTGAGTCTACTGGAAGCACGCGACCGGGCGGACGCGCAGTGCGTCACCCGCCGAAGCGACGGGACCGCAGTCCGAAGTCCCGCACCGCGCGGAGGAAGTCGACCTCGCGCAGGTCGGGGTAGAACGCCTCCACGAAGTAGAACTCGGAGTGCGCGCTCTGCCACAGCATGAAGTCCGACAGCCGCTGCTCGCCGGAGGTTCGGATCACGAGGTCCGGGTCCGGCTGTCCCTGCGTGTAGAGGTGGTCGCCGATGAGCTCGGGCGTGAGGACCTCCGCGAGCGTGTCGAGCGTCCCGCCGCCCTCCCCGTGGGCCCGCACGATGCTCCGCATGGCGTCGGCGATCTCACGGCGACCGCCGTACCCGACGGCGAGGTTGATGTGCAGCCCGGTCCGGTCGGCCGTCCGACGCTCCGCCTCGGAGAGGGCGGACACGAGCGCCGCGGGGAGTCCCTCGTTCGACCCGACGTGCTGGACGCGCCAGTCGCGGTGGTCCGCCAGGGTGCCCGCGAGGTCGGCGATGATGTCGACGAGCTGCGCGAGCTCGTCGCCGCCGCGCCCCGTGAGGTTGTCGGACGACAGCAGGTACAGCGTCACGACCTCGATCCCGAGGTCGTCGCACCAGGTGAGGAACTCCGGGATCTTGGCGGCCCCGGCGCGGTGGCCGTGCGCAGCCGACTCGAGCCCGAGCTGCTTCGCCCACCGCCGGTTGCCGTCCACGATCATGGCGACGTGCTTCGGCATCGCCGAGCCGTCGATCTGCCGGCGGATGCGGCTCTGGTAGGCGCGGTAGAGGATCCCTCGTCCTGCCCATCCCGCCCTGCCGGTCACGGAACGAACATAGTGCACCCTGCCTCCGAAGCAGCCCGGTCACGGGGTGTTCGGCGGACGTTCGGCATCGCCCCCTACGGTCGGACCATGCAGGCCGAGCACGACACCGGGGCGCTCCCCCACGTCCCCTTCACGGACGAAGCGGCGAGCACGCAGCCGACCACGCGGCCGACCGCAGAGCCGAGCACCGCCGCCGCTCGTGCACCCGAGCTCCGGCCGGCCTGGCGCGGCTGGATCCACCTCGGAGCGTTCCCGTTCGCCGTCGCGATGGGCATCGTGCTCATCAGCCTCGCCGGTTCACCCGCCGCGAAGGTCGGCAGCGCGGTGTTCATGGCGACGTCGCTGGCGTTGTTCGGCGTCTCGGCGACGTACCACCGCTTCCCCTGGGGGCCGACGGTCAAGGCGGTGCTGAAGCGCATCGACCACACGAACATCCTGCTGCTCATCGCGGGGACGTACACGCCCGTGGCGATCTGCGCCCTGCCGCACACCCTCATGGTCGTCGTGCTCTGGGTCATGTGGTCCGGTGCGGCGCTCGGCATCGCGTTCCGGGTGCTCTGGATCGGCGCCCCGCGCTGGCTCTACGTGCCGATCTACCTCGTGCTCGGGTGCGCCGCGCTGGGGCTGCTGCCCCAGTTCTTCGCTGCGAGCGTCCCGATGACGGTGCTCGTCCTCTCCGGCGGCCTGGCGTACGTCCTCGGGGCCCTCGTCTACGGCTTCAAGCGGCCCGACCCCGCACCGACCGTGTTCGGCTTCCACGAGGTGTTCCACGCACTCACCGTCGTGGCGTTCGCCGCCCAGTGGGTTGGTGTGCTCATCGTGGCGCTCCACCCGGTGCGGTGAACGCGACCCGTTGACGGCCTGGAGGCGCGGGTCGGCCCCGCACCGCGCCTCCCGTCCCCCGCCCGGTCGCCGGTCCTCGCGCAGCGTCAGCCGCGCTCGGTGTCGTCGCCGACGTCCTCCCGGCCGTCCTCGGCGGCACGCCGCTCCGGTTCGTCCGTGGCGACACCGCCGGTCGTGCGCTCGGCGGACTCGGCCTCGAGCCGCTCCCGGATCTCCGACCGGTAGCGCGTCCGCCGGATGCGTCGGGTCATGTCGATGACCAGGAGGATCGTCACCACCGCGACCACGGCGATCGCGATGAAGCCGGCGACGCCGGGCGTCACGTCGACGTCGGGGACGGTCGAGGTCGGGCTCGGGCTGGGGGTGGCGGCGAGTGCCGCCCAGGTGGTGCTCACGCAGTGGTGTCCTCGTCTGCCGGGATCCCCGCGAAGAGGTCGGACTCCGGCACCGACGTCGGCACGCGGGCCTCGACGAGCTGGTAGTCCTCGGTCGGCCACACCGTCGCGAGGAGGTCGTTCGGCCAGTAGAAGAAGGGGCTGTCCGGCGGCACCTGGCTGGCGTGCGCGCGCAGTGCGGCGTCGCGGGCGTCGAAGTACTCGTGCACGTCGACGTGGCTCGTCGCGAGGTCCGGGCGGTCGGCGAACCGTTCGACCCATTCGCGGAGCTGCTCCACGAGGGGGCTGTCGGGATCGCGCTCGCGGAGTGCGTCGTAGAACGCCCGGAAGCGCCGCGGGTTCATGGTGCGCTCGTAGTAGAGCTTCGAGATCGACCAGGCGGGCCCGGCGTCCGGGTACTTCGACGGGTCAGCGGCGTCCCGGTAGGCGGCGACGGAGACCTCGTGCGTGCGGATGTGGTCGGGGTGCGGGTACCCGCCGTTCTCGTCGTACGTGACGAGTACGTGCGGCCGGAACCGTCGGACCACGCGCACGAGCGCCTCGGTCGAGTACTCGAGCGGCACCGTGGAGAAGGTGCCGGGGCGCACGGTCTCGCCCTTCTCGGCGTCCGGCAGCCCGGAGTCGTGGTAGCCGAGCCACACGTGGTCGATGCCGAGCGCTGCCTGCGCGGCGGCCATCTCGGTGCGGCGGAACCCGGCCATGTCCCGGTGGGCACGGCTCGTCGCCGGCTCACCGAGGTGCTCGTTGAGGATGTCCCCGGCCTCGCCACCGGTGCACGAGACGACCAGGACCTCGTTGCCCTCGGCCGCGTACTTCGCCGCGGTGGCCGCTCCCTTGCTCGACTCGTCGTCGGGGTGGGCGTGGACGGCCATCAGACGGTACGGCACGTGGGATTCCTCACTGGTCGTGAGCGGTGGTGGGACCTGCACGGTGTGGCCGTGCTCGCGGGCGGCGCACAGCGAGGCGTGAACTACCCTGGGATCAGGATAATCACCCCGGGAGCCCCGAACTGTCCGAACCGCAGCACCAACCGGCACCTCAGCCGTCCGCCAGCACCACCGCGACGCTGGACGACCGCTACGGCCGTACCCCCGGCCGAGCGCGCCGGACGCGGCTGATCGGCATCGTGGCCGCCGTCGCCGTCGCCGTCGTGTTCGCCGTCTGGGTGATCTGGGCCGGTCCGGGGCAGACGAGCCACGGGCTGGACACCGACGACGTCGGGTACCAGGTCGTGTCCGAGCACCGGACGGTCGTGCACACGCAGATCTCCGTCGACCCCGGGACGGTCGCGGAGTGCGCCGTCCAGGTGCTCGACAAGTCGTACACGATCGTCGGGTGGAAGCAGATCCGGGTGCCGGCCTCCGACCAGCGCACCCGGAGCATCACGACCTCCGTGAACACCGTGTCCCGTGGCGTCACCGGCTTGATCCACGACTGCTGGGTTCCCTAGACTGCGGTGATTCGCGGACAAGACCGGCCACTCCGGCCGGTCTTGTTCTTTGCTGAAGGGAATCACCATGAGCAACGACACCCAGGTCACGTGGCTGACCCAGGAGGCCCACGACCGCCTCAAGGCCGAGCTCGAGACGCTGTCCGGTGAAGGTCGCCAGGAGATCGCGAACCGCATCGAGGCCGCTCGTGAAGAGGGCGACCTCAAGGAGAACGGCGGGTACCACGCCGCCAAGGACGAGCAGGGCAAGATCGAGGCCCGCATCCGGCAGCTGACCGAACTCCTCAAGAACGCCACCGTCGGCGCAGCGGACTTCGACGGCACCGTCGAGCCCGGCACCGTCGTCACCGCGGTCATCGCCGGCGACGAGTCGACCTTCCTCGTCGGCAACCGCGAGATCGTCGGCGAGGGCTCCGACCTCACCGTCTACAGCCCGGTCAGCCCGGTGGGCGCCGCGATCGTCGGGCTGCGCCCCGGCGACGAGACCACCTACACGGCGCCGAACGGCAAGGAGATCGCCGTCAAGGTGACGAACGTCGAGCGCTACGAGCCGTAGACGCGCGCCCTTCGGCGCGACGTCCTGACGGACTGGAGGCGCGGTGNCACCGCGCCTCCAGTCGGTCTCGGCCCTGGTTCAGTGCTCGAGCAGTTCCGGACGGAACCCGACCTCACGGAGGCGGTGGATGACCTCCTGCGCGTGTTCGGGGCCGCGCGCCTCGATCGACAGGTCGAGCGCGACCTCGTTGATCACGAGTCCCTGGCCGTGACGCGTGTGCAGCACCTCGACGACGTTCGCGCCGGCGTCCGAGATGACCTGTGACACGCGTGCGAGCTGGCCGGGGCGGTCCGGCAGCATGATCCGGATCCCGATGTAGCGCGATGCGGCGACCAGACCGCGGGTGATGACGCGCTCCATCATCAGCGGGTCGATGTTCCCGCCGCTCAGCAGCACCACCGTGCGGCCGGTGTCACGGACGGCTCCCGACATGATCGCCGCCACACCGACGGCGCCCGCGGGCTCGACGACCAGCTTGGCGCGTTCGAGGAGCACGAGCAGCGCGCGTGCGACGTCGTCGTCGGACACCGTGACGATGTCGTCGACGAGGTCCCGGATGATCGGGAAGTTGAGGTCCCCCGGGCGGGCGACCGCGATGCCGTCCGCGATGGTGGGCTTCGTCGCGACCGTCACGGGTTCGCCGGCCTCGAGCGAGCTGGGGTAGGCGGCGGCGTTCTCGGCCTGCACGCCGATCACGCGGATCGGTCGGCCGAGCCGTTCGGCCGTGCCCTTCACGGCGAGGGCGATGCCGGAGATGACACCCCCGCCACCGATCGGCACGACGACGGTGTCGACGTCGGGCACCTGGTCGAGGATCTCGAGCCCGAGCGTCCCCTGTCCGGCGATGACGGCCGGGTGGTCGAACGGCGGGATGAAGACGGCACCGGTCCGCGCTGCGAAGTCCTTCGCGGCGCTGAGCGCTTCTTCCACGGAGTGCCCGCGGAGCACGACCTCGGCGCCGTAGTGGCGCGTGGCCTGCAGCTTCGGCAGGGCGACACCGACCGGGGTGAAGATCGTCGCCGGGATCCCGAGTTCGCGCGCGGCGAGGGCCACCCCCTGGGCGTGGTTGCCCGCGCTCGCCGCGACCACGCCCGCGACGCGCTGCTCCGGGGTGAGGGTGGAGAGCCGGTTGTAGGCGCCGCGCACCTTGTAGGCGCCGGTCCGCTGCAGGTTCTCGCACTTGAGGTGCACCGGCGATCCGAGCACCTCCGCGAGGAACTGCGACGTCTCCATCGGCGTGACCCGCGCGACCCCGGCGATCGTGGTGCGCGCCTTCTCGATGTCGTCGAGCGTGGGGATCAGCTGCGCAGTGGTGTCGGTCACGGTCCCATCATCGCGGGTCCGGCCGCTCCTGACGAACCCGTGACGCTCAGTTGGTGCTGGCGGTACCCTCCACCGCGTCCGGCCCCTGCTTCGAGCCGGGTGCCGGGACGTCGTCGCCGATCTGGTGCCGACGACGCCGGAGGAGCTGCAGTTGCCCGTGCTGCCCGTGCTTCGGCGTCGCCTCGAGCACGTGCTCCGAGTCGAGTCCGCGCCACCGACCGCTCGCGATCGTGGTCACCATGGCGTTGAGCGTGGCGATGAGCGGGACGGCGAAGAACGCACCGGCGATGCCCGCGAGCCCCGACGCCGCGGTCACGCCGAGCACCACCGCGAGCGGGTGGACCTTGACGGCGTTGCCCATGACGAGCGGCTGGAGGATGTGCCCCTCGATCTGCTGCACGAGCAGGACCACACCGAGCACGAGGATCGCCGCGACGGGACCGTTGAAGATGAGGGCGACGAACACGGCGAGGAAGCCGGTGACGATCGCACCCACGACGGGGATGAAGGCGCCGAGGAAGACGAACGCCGCGATCGGGATGACGAGGGGCATGCCGCCGAAGAAGAGCCCGACGATCCAGGCGCCGAGGCCGATGCCGACGGCGTCGACGAACGCGACGAAGATCTGCACGCGGATGAAGCTCGTCAGGGTGATCCAGCCGGCGACACCGGCGCCGTCGACCGTCGCACGCGCCTTCTTCGGGAAGAGCCGGACGGTCCAGCGCCAGACGTTCTTGCCGTCGATGAGCAGGAAGATCGTCGTGAACAGGATGATGAAGAGCGCCTCGAACACGTGGGTCGCCCCCGAGCCGGCACTGGCCACGCCGGACAGGATCGAGCCCGAGTTGTCCTGCAGCCACTTCGTGCCGTCGTCGAGCCACGTGTTCACGTCACGCTGCGTGATGCCGAAGCCGGAGTTGAGGACGAAGTCCTTGATGTTCGCGTACTGGTCGATGGTGCGGTCCCGCAGCGACGGGTAGGACGCGACGATCTGGTCGACCACGAGCCAGATGAGCCCGCCCAGGGCGGCGAGACCGCCGAGCAGGCTGATCACGACGGCCAGCCACTTCGGCACGTGGTGCCGCTGCATCCAGTTCGAGATCGGGACGAGCAGCGCCGAGATCACGATCCCGATGAGGAAGGGGATGAGGATCTCGCTGAACACGGTCATGAGCCAGATGAAGACCGCGACGACCCCGACGACGACGAGGATCCGCCACGACCACGCCCCCGCGATCCGCATCCCGGTGGGGACCGACTCCTCGACCACGGGATCCGGATGCGTCTGCGTCTGCTTTCTGCCCCATGCCATGCCGCGAGTGTATCGATGTGCGTCCTGACAGGTACCAGATACGGCATACGTCGGGGTACGGCGGTGTCGGCGGGGGTCGGTAGCGTCGACGGCATGGTCAGGACCACGCTCTCCGCCGCCGAGGCCCGTCGCGTCGCGTTGGCCGCGCAGGGCTTCGGGCAGCCCCCGTCCGACGTCGTGTCCACGCGGGCGCTGCACGCCGGGTTCGCGCGGCTCGGACTGCTGCAGATCGACTCGGTCAACGTCTTCGAGCGCAGCCACTACCTCCCGCTGTTCGCCCGGCTCGGCGCGTACGACCGCTCGACGCTCGATCGCTCGACGTTGTCGAAGCGCGGACCCTACGCGGAGTACTGGGCGCACGAGGCAGCCTTCATCGAGCGGTCCGACCTGCCGCTGTTCCGGTGGCGCATGGACGCCCTGCGGGACCGCGACTCGTGGCCGACGCGTGTCGACGGCGTCACCCGGACCGAGGGCGTCCGGCGCGAACTCCGGGCACTCCTCCGCGCCGAGGGGCCCATGCCGGCGAGCGCGGTCGAGCACGAGTCGAACGTCCGCCGCGGGCCGTGGTGGGGCTGGAGCGACGTCAAGCTCGGGCTCGAGCAGATGTTCCGCTGGGGTGACGTGGTCAGCGCGGGGCGCTCCGGGTTCGAGCGGGTCTACGCCCTGCCGGACCAGGTGCTCCCGGCCGGCACGCTCGAGACGGCACCGTCCCGGCCGGTGGCGATCACGGAACTCGTCCGCCGGTCCAGCCGTGCTCTCGGGGTCGGCACCCGCGCCGACATCGCCGACTACTTCCGGTTGCGCTCGGACGACACGGCGCGGGCGATCGCCGAGCTCGTCGCCGCCGGGGAGCTCGTGCCCGTCCAGGTCGAGGGCTGGGGCGAGCGTGCGTGGATGCACGCGGACGCCCGGGTCCCCCGGCGGATGACGGCGGACGCGCTGCTGAGCCCCTTCGACCCGGTGGTCTGGTTCCGGCGACGAGCCGAGCGGATGTACGGCTTCCACTACCGGATCGAGATCTACACGCCCGCCCCCAAGCGCGTGTACGGGTACTACGTGCTACCGGTGCTGCAGGACGACCGGCTCGTCGGGCGGATCGACCTGAAGAGCGACCGGCAGCGCGGTGTCCTCCGGCTCCGCACGGCGTGGCAGGAGCCCGGCGAACGGCTCGACGCGGACCGCCTCGCCGAGACCCTCCGTCGAACTGCCGCGTGGCAGGGGCTCGACGCGGTGGAGGTCACCGACCGGGGGACGGCCGCCGCAGCCGTGGCCGCAGCGCTCGGGGTCCCGCTGGTGCCGCACGTCGCCGCGGACGACGCGGATGCCGTGACCGCGGACGCGGCCGACACGGTCGACACGGTCGACACGGTCGAGACACTGGAGACGGCCGGCTGACGTCACCGCCGATCGGGCGGGTCCGCGGCTCGCCCTGGCGCGCCGGACGACCGTCAGAACCGGTCGATGCTGCCGCGCAACCCTGCGATGCGGTCCGCGAGCGGCGGGTGCGTCGAGAACAGCCGGTCCATCACGCCCGGCCGCATCGGGTCCGCGATCCACAGGTGCGCCATCGACGAGTTCTGCGTGCGCATCGGGCGACCGTACGCCCCGAGCTTCTCGAGGGCACGTGCCAGCCCCTCCGGGTGCCGGGTCGTCATCGCGCCGGTCGCATCGGCCAGGTACTCGCGCTGCCGGGAGACCGCCGCCTGCACCCCTGCCGCCGCGATGGGTGCGACGATGACGGCCACGATGCCCGCGATGAGCAGGATCGGGTTGTTGCCGCCGTTGTCGTTGTTGCGGTTGCGGCCGCCGGCGAGGCCGCTGAAGATCGAGATCCGCAGGAGCACGTCCGCGATGAGCCCGACCGCGACGACGAGCCCGAACACCATCGTCGAGACGCGGATGTCGTAGTTGCGGACGTGCCCGAGCTCGTGCGCCATGACGCCCTGGAGTTCCTGGTCGTCCATCAGGGCGAGCAGACCGGTGGTGGCCGCGACGATGGCGTGGTCCGGGTCTCGGCCGGTCGCGAACGCGTTCGGCGACGGGTCGTCGATCACGAACACCCTCGGCATCGGCATGCCGGTGGTGATCGCGAGGTTCTCGACCGTTCGCCAGAGCCGGGGTTCGGACGTCCGGTCGATCTCGACGCCGCCCGCGATCGCGGTCGCCTGCCGGGCGGCGAGGAAGTACTGCAGGACCGCGTAGCCGAGGGCGACGACGAGCACGATGAACCCGATCGACACGTTCCCGGCGAGGTAGCCGGCGAGGAAGCCGAGCGCGCCGATGATCAGCAGGAAGACGAGGACGATGAGGACCGTGTTGCGCTTGTTCCGCGCGATCGCGCTGTACACGTCGGAGCCGACGCCGCGTGGATCAGAACTGGACGCGCGGCGGTTCCGCGATCGCCGCGGGTTCGGCGGTCTCGAAGAACGGCGCCTCGGTGAAGCCGCGGCTCTTCGCGAACGAGGAGTTCGGGAAGACGCGGATCTTCGTGTTGAGCTCGCGGACGCCCCCGTTGTAGAAGCGACGGGCCGACTGGATCTTGTCCTCGGTGTCGACGAGCTCGGACTGCAGCTGGAGGAAGTTCTGGCTCGACTGGAGCTGCGGGTACCCCTCGGCGACTGCGAACACGCTCTTCAACGCCTTCTGCATGTGCCCCTCGGCAGCGGAGGCCGTGGAGGCGTCACCCGCGCTGAGCGTCTCGGCGCGGGCCTTCGTCACGTCGTCGAAGACGGACTTCTCGTGTGTGGCGTAGCCCTTGACGGTCTCGACGATGGTCGGGATGAGGTCTGCCCGGCGCTTGAGCTGGACGGAGATGTCACTCCACGCCTCGTCGACGCGGACCTTCAGCGTGACGAGCGAGTTGTAGGTGACCCAGAGGTAGATCCCGATGATCACGAGGAGGACCACCACCACTCCGACGACGATCAGCGTCGTGATGAGTCCGGTGTCCATGAGGGCGTACTCCTTTGCGCGTCGGGATCCGCGGTGGTTCGGGGCCGCCTGGGCAGCCGGGATCGATTGTATCGACCGTGCACGGCTGCTCCCGTCCGTGGCACTGGTTCACGGCCGATTCCCGAGTCGCGTTCACCCGGCGTTCGGCCTGGTCGGCGTGTCGTGCCGTCGAACACCGTCATCCGTTCGACGTATTGACCACAGGGGCGCGATCGCGTGGGATGGAGGCGGATGAACACGCGCGGGGAGAACGTGGACGAGCGGGCCGTCGGGGGCGACGGCCCCGTCCGGCGAACCCGGACGACGGTGCTGGTCTCGATCGCCGCGGCACTGGTGGCCGCACTGCTGTGGGGAGCGGCGCTGCCGGCCGTGGCCGTCGCGACGGACCCCGGGGCCGAGCCGCAGCCGACCTCGACGCCCGATCCTCTCCGACAGCTCACGCCGGTCCCGGGGCCGCCGACGAGCAGCCCCGCCCGGCCCGCCCGCCTCACGATCGCCGACCCCGGCGACATCACGAGCAGCACGGTGCGGTTCAGCGGCACCGGTGCCGCGGGACACGTCCTGCAGGTGACGGGGCCGGCGGCCACTGGCCGAGCGGGGTGCTCGGCGACGGTCCAGGGCGACGGCTCGTGGTCGTGCATGGCAACGGTCCGCTCCGGCCCGCAACAGGTGTTCACGGTGCAGGACCGGTCAGCGCCGGAACTCGGTGCGGCGAGCACCCCGGCGTCGGACGTCATCGTCCCGCCGGTGGTCACGACCTCACGACCGTCGAACGGCCCGGTGTCCGGCACCGGGCGCGCCGGTTCGACGATCACGCTCTCGGCGTCCGGGTCGACGACGGACCGGACGACGTTGGTGGGCAGCGACGGCCGCTGGACGGTGTCGTTCGGCGGCTCCACGCCCGCCACCGGCACGCGCATCACCGTGACCGCCACCCAGACCGCGAGCACCGCCGGCGGCTACCGGTCCGACCTGCGCAGCGCGGCGTCGTCGCCGGTGACGATCACGCTCGACCGGGCGGCTCCGTCAGCTCCCCGGATCACGACGCCGCAGGACGGCAGCAGCGTCCGAGCGCAGCCGCTGACCGTGTCCGGCACCGGTGCGGCCGACGCCGTCCTGACGGTGTACGTCGACCGTGCGCCGGTGTGCCGAGCCCACGTGGCGGCGTCCGGCCGGTGGTCCTGCTCGACGTCGGGGTCGACCCTCCGACCGGGAGCCCACGAGCTCACGGCCCTCCAACAGGACCAGGCCGGCAACTCGTCACGAACCTCACCCGTCGTCAGGATCGACGTCCCACGTGCCTCGTCGACCGCCCCGACCGGCTCCACGGGCCAGCCGTCGGGCGTCCCGTCGGGAAGCGGTGGGAGCAGCCCGAGCGACGGGAGCAACGGGAACGGCGGGAGCGGCGGGAGCGGCCACGCCGGCGGCCACGCGAACGGAGCCGGACCGGACCGCACCGGCGACACGACGGCTCCGGGCAGCGGCGCTCCCGGTCACGACGGCGGCGCCGGGCCGGGATCCGCCGCGGGCGTCGGCCGCGGCGCGCACGGGGACGGCCTCGACTGGTCCGGTCCCGCCGGTGACTGGACCGCGCCGACCGCCTACGACCACACCGTCCCGACCATCCAGGCCGCCTTCTCGTGGCGCACGGTCCTCATCGCCACCGCCGTCGCCGCCGGCTTCCTCGTCCTCGTCGTCGGTCCGCTCGCCCTGGTCGCCGCGGCCCGAGCGGACGGAGCCGGCGCGGCCAGACCGTTCCGTGGCCCGGTCCGCTCGCCGTTCGCACGGCTCCTCGGCCGCAACCGCCCGGGCGAGGAGCGCCGACGCGGGGACGTCCTGCCGACCTGGGCGTCGATCACCATGGCGTTCCTGTTCGTCGGGTTGTGCACGATCCTCGGCGTGGGCGTCTCGCTCGAGGCTCGCTACGTGCGGTTGGCCGTCGCGGTGCTGCTCGGTGCGGCGGTCACCACGACGACGGTGGTCCTCGCCAGCCGGTGGGCAGCGGGCGGCGACCGGGGGACGATCGGCTTCCGGGTGTCACCGTGGCTGGTGCTCGCGGCGCTCGTGGCGTGTGGCACCACCCGCTCGTTCGACCTCTCCCCCGCCGTCGTCGTCGGTGCCGTGCTCGTGCCCGTGGGCCGGCCGGACCTCGACACCGGAGCGCTCCGCCTCGGCTCGACGATCGCGAACGGCGCCCGCAGCGCGACCTGGCGCTCGGTCGCCCTGCTCGTCGTGGCTGCGGCCGGGTGGGTACTGCACTCGACGACGCCGACCACGGGGTTCTGGGGGTCGTTCTCGTCGGAGTTCGCGATCACCCTCTGCGTGGGCGGCCTCGGCGCGGTGGTGGTCACGCTGCTCCCGTTCGTGGGATCGGCCGGGCACTCGTTGCTCGCGGAGTCCCGCGGCCGGTACGTCGCGATCGCCGCAGTGGCCGTCGCCCTGGCAGCAGCGGTGTACTCCGGCACCGACGGCACGCACGTCTCCCCCGTCGCCCTGGCGGTCGTCGCAGCGGGCTGCGGTGCAGCCGCGGTGGTCGCACGGCTCTGGCTCGGCAGGGTCCGCGTCGAGGGTCCCTGACGATCCCTCCCGACGGCCCCGGCCGCCGGATACGCTGGCGAGCGGTGCACCAGGCACCCCCACCGCTTTCAGGGAGCGACGATGACCGAAACCCGATCCGACTACGACCCGACCCGGTTCCGCGAGGTCTTCGAGTGCAGCTACACGTACGCGAACGGCTTCGCTCGGAACACCCACCGCTTCGCCGGCCGACCGGCCCTCCGCGACCCGGACTCCGACCGCTCCTGGACCTACGCGCAGCTCGGCGCCGACGTCGACCGTGTCGCCGGCTGGCTCGTTCGACACGGCGTGGGCCGGGGCTCGGTGGTCATGGCCGAGCTCTTCAACTCCCCGGAGTTCGCGATCCTCTACCTGGCGTCCCACCGCATCGGCGCGGTGTTCTCGCCCACCAACTTCCGCCTCGCCCCCGACGAGGTCGCGTTCATCATCGAGGACTCCGCCCCCGTCGTCCTCGTGTACGACACGGCGCGCACCGCCGAGATCACGGCCGCCCTCGCCTCGGCGCCGCACAGCCCCGACCACGTGGTCGTCGTCGGGGACGGTGCCGGGCGTGCGGGTGCCACCGACTCGCCGTTCGCCGACCTCCTGGCCGCCGAGCCCGTCACCGCCGACGAGCTGGCCGCCACCGAGCCGCGGAGCACCTACGACGAGACCACCCGCCTGTACACGTCGGGCACGACCGGTCGCCCGAAGCCGGTCCCGCTCCCGAGCCTCGTCGAGGTGCTCAGCGCGCACGACGTCATCATGCATTTCCCGCTCAGCCCGTTCGACAAGACGCTGAACATGTCGCCGCTGTTCCACCGCGGGGGGCTGTACTCCGGCGGCCCGAACCCGGTGTTCTACGTCGGCGCCGAGCTGACGACGCTCCGGCACTTCGACGCCGACCGGGTCCTGGACCTCGTCGAGTCCGAGCAGCTGACCTTCCTCATCGGCGCGCCGCCGAACCTCGTGCAGCTCGCCGACGCGCAGGAGGCGAAGCCCCGCGACCTCTCGTCACTGCACGGCATCGTCACGATGGGCGCCCCGCTGGACCGTGCCGCAGCGCTGCGGTACCAGGAGCTCCTGTCGCCGCGCATCTTCAACGGCTACGGGACGACCGAGACGTTCTGGAACACGTTCCTCCGTCCCGAGGACTTCCCCGACGGCGCAGGCTCGACCGGCCGAGCGTCGACCGACGACGACGTCGCCGTGGTCCGGGTGTTCGGGGACCGCCTCGCCGACCCGACCGACACCGTGGCGAAGGACGGCTCCGAGATCGGCGAGTTCGCCGTCCGCACCGTGAAGTCCGGCTACTCGTACCGCAACCCCGGGCTCGAGGCCGAGAAGTTTGCGAACGGCTGGTTCTACCCAGGCGACCTCGCCACGTGGGACGAGCACGAGCGCGTGACGATCGTGGGCCGCAAGGACGACATGATCATCTCCGGTGGCGAGAACGTCCACCCGGTGCAGGTCGAGGCGGCGTTGCAGGAGCACCCCGGCGTGGCGGACTCGATCGTCGTCGGCACCCCGGACGAGCGGTGGGGCGAGGTCGTCGTCGCCTACGTCGTGCGCGCGCCCGGACGGCTTCCGGAGGACGACGCCGAAGCCGCGTCGGTGCTCGAGGAGTGGACGGTGTCGCACCCCGGTCTCGCCCGGTACAAGCGGCCGCGGCGCTACCGCTTCGTCACGGAGCTGCCCTACAACGCCACCGGCAAGAAGGTGCACTACCTCGCGAAGGCGACGGCAGCCGAGGACCAGGCGGCCGGTCGGTTCATCGAACCGTGACGGTCGGCGGGGCGTGACCACCGGACTGGAGGCGCGGGGCGGCGCCGACCCGCGCCTCCAGGATCAGACGGGCTGGTCCGTCCGCTGGACGGGCGCGTTGCGCCGGAACAGGCCGGGCAGCAGGCCGCCGATCTTCGTCCCGATGCACAGGCTGACGAAGGTCGCCAGCGGGGTGGCGAGCGCGACCGGGTCGAACGTCGCGACCGCGACCAACCCGACCGTGCCCGGCACCAGCAGCAGGAACGCGGGGAAGAAGGACACGGTCGCGGGGATCACCGGCACCAGCCGTTCGAGCACGCGCGTCGCCACGAAGAGCACCGCGGCGGTGACCCCGGTGGCCACGACGCTCCCCCACAGCGGCGCGACCCCGCTGAGCAGGGCGTACGCCGCCGTCATGACCGCGACGGACACGAGCGTCAACCGCCAGCCGGAGCGGAACACGAGGCCGAGTCCGACGGCGAGCACCACGACGGCGACCCAGGACACCCAGTAGGGCGGCACCGCCTCCCAGCCGCCGCGGTCCGTGCCGACACCGGCGACCTCGCCGACGAGCGCGGCGGACGACGGATCGACGTGCAACCCGGTCAGGGCGCTCCCCGCCGCGATGCCCGCCGCCATGAAGCCGAGCATGATGAGCCCCTGCATCAGCCGCGACGAACCGGTCACGATGTCGGACGCCGTGAGCTCCAGCAGGGCGTTCGTGATGAGGGCGCCGGGCACGAAGACCGCGACGGGCGCACACACGGCGAACAGGGGGACGTGGGCGAACCCGGTGTCGGCGGCGACCAGCCCGACGATCGTCGTCGAGACGAAGGCGGCGAGGAACGGGATCACGGCGACCGCCTCGCGTAAACGGCGGAGGGCGAGGCTGAGCAACCCGACGACCGCCCCGACAGCGAGCGCCACGAGGATCGCCCACCAGGGGCAGCGGAACACCACCGCCAGGCCCGCCGAGGTGAGTGCGTTGCCGAGGACCCACGGCAGTGCCGGCGTCGGTGCCGTGCCGGCGCGGATCGCCCGGACGCGAGCAGGGATCTCGGCGAGACGGATCGACCCGCTCTCGAGGCCGAGCACGAGCCGGTTGGCCCGCGCGGCCTGGCGGGAGGAGAGCTCGACGCCCTCGGTGTTCACGATCGTCGCGGCGCCGGTCGCGGTCTCGCTGACCATGACGAGTGCGGGCAGGACGCCCACGGCGAGCGTCGGACCGACTCCGGCGGCGTCGCGTGCCTTCTCGAGCGCCGATCGGACGTCGGTGACTGAGCTGCCGGCGTCGAGCAGCAGGGCGCCGAGCGTGCCGAGGAGCATGCCGACCGGGACGGTCTCGCCGTCGACGATCTCGACGTGGGCCTCGGGGCGGCCGAGGGCGTTGCGCAGGTTCGCGAGCGCGCTTCCGAGTCCGACCACGGGTGTCGATGTTACTGGGCGGGAGGCGGCCGCGGGGCGGCGCGCGGCCGCGCGCTGCCGCGGGCGGCCGCGGGCGGCCGCGGTCGGCCGGCGCGGGGCCGAGTCTCGCGCTGGGCGACAGTCCTCGGGCTCCGGAGCGCGAGAACTGTCGGCCAGCCCGAGTCTCGCGCCGCCCCCGCCAAATCTCGCGTACCCCCGGTGGGACTCGAACCCACAACTCAGCGATTTTAAGTCGCGTGCCTCTACCGATTGGGCCACGGGGGCGGGCCGCAACAGCCTACCGATGCACGAAGGCGGCCACCCCGAACGGGGTGACCGCCTTCTTAGGGTGCTGTTGCCTACTTGGCGTCGGCCTCGGCCTTCACCGGCTCGGCCTCCTTGGAGACGTCCTCGGCGGGCGTGGCGTACGCGGGGCCGGCAGCGTCGGCCGGCTTGCCCTCTTCGGGAGCCGTGGCGGGCTTGGCGGCCTCGGTCGGCGCAGCGGGCGCCTCGGCAGCGGGCTTCGGACGCGACGCGAACGCCTCGAACGCGGCGCGCGGGGTCTCGCGGTCGTCGAGCGACGCGATGTCGCGGCCCAGGAAGAAGCCGCCCACCCAGTCGCCGATCACGCGCCACTTGCGCTCCCACGACGGCATCGCCAGGCCGTGGTACCCGCGGTGAGCGCCCCAGGCGAGGAAGCCCTTCATGGCGAACTTGCCGGACTGGAACACGCCGATGCCGAGACCGAGGCCCGCGACGGCGCCGAGGTTCTCGTGCTTGTAGTCGCTCGTGGCCTCGCCGCGGATCGTGGCGACGAGGTTCTTCGCGAGCTGCTTCGCCTGACGGACCGCGTGCTGGGCGTTCGGCACGCAGAAGCCACCGACACCGCCACCCGTGAGGTCCGGCACCGCCGCGACGTCACCGCAGGCCCATGCGTCGGCGACCACGCCGTTGTCGTCCACGACCCGGAGGTCGGGCTGCACGCGGATGCGGCCGCGCTGCTCGAGCGGGAAGTCGGTGCCCTTGACCATCGGGTTCGCCATGACGCCGGCGGTCCAGATGATGAGGTCGGACTCGATAGTCTCGATCGCACCGTCGTTGGTCTTGAGCTCGCAGACACCGCCGACCGCGGAGGCCAGCTGGGTCTCGAGGTGCACGGTGGCACCGCGCTGGGCGAGGTTCTTGAGCACCCAGTGCGACGTCTCGAGCGAGACCTCGGGCATGATGCGCCCCATCGCCTCGACCAGGTGGAAATGCGTGTCGTCGAAAGACAGCTGCGGGTAGCTCTTGAGCAGGTCGGTGACGAACGAGCGGAGCTCGGCGAACACCTCGATGCCGGCGAAGCCACCGCCGACGACCACGACGGTCAGCAGGCGGTCACGCTCGGGACCGGCCGGCAGGTTCGCCGCCTTGTGGAAGTTCGTGAGGATCTTGTCGCGGATGGCCGCAGCCTCTTCGATGGTCTTGAGGCCGATCGCCTCGTCCGCGACGCCCGGGATCGGGAACGTGCGCGAGACCGCCCCGGCGGTCATGACGATCTGGTCGTACGTCTCTTCCCACGCGGGACCCTCGGTCGGCGTGATCGTCGCCGTCTTCGTGGCGTGGTCGACCTTGGTGACCTTGGCCGTGACGACACGCGTCTTCTTGAGGTGACGACGGTGCGCGACGACCGCGTGACGCGGCTCGATGGAACCGGCGGCGACCTCGGGGAGGAACGGCTGGTACGTCATGTACGGCAGCGGGTCCACCATCACGACCTCTGCTTCGCCCTGGCGAAGGTGCTTCTCGAGCTTCCAGGCGGTGTAGAAGCCGGCGTAACCGCCGCCGACGACGAGGATCTTGGGCACGGGGAATGGTCTCCTTGGATGGGGGTTGCCGGGAGTCGAGTCAGACTTCGCCGCCACCCGCCCCGACTCCAGCGTCTGCACAGCCATCATACGCCCGGCACTCACACCGGGAGGGCGACCAGCTCGCGCGCTCGAGCGCGAGGTCGCCGATGGGGTTGACACCGGGTCCGGCGGCGAGAGCGTGACCGACGAGGGCGTGCAGGCACTTCACGCGGGTGGGCATGCCACCGGCGCTGATGCCGACGATCTCGTCGACGTGCTCGATCGACTCGCGATCGGCCAGGTAGGACTCGTGCGCCGCTCGGTACTGCTCGGCGACGACGGGGTCCTCGAGCAGGGCAGCCAGCTCCGGCATGACCTGGTTCGCCTCGAGGGTGCTCACGGCAGCGGTGGCCGCCGGGTGGCACAGGTAGTACAGCGTCGGGAACGGGGTACCGTTCGACAGCCGGGGCTTCGTGGACACGACGGTGGGGTTGCCACAGACGCAGCGAGCCGCGATCCCGATGACGTCACGCGCCGGTCGGCCGAGCTGCGCCGACACGACCTGGACGTCGCGTTCGGAGGGCGGGTCGAAGGGAGGGGTCGTCACGGGTACGTGAGCCTACCGGAGTCCCGCGTCGGGTCCTACTTCGTGTCCCCGGTGCCCGAGACGTCGGGGGCGACGAGCTGCTGCTGGGTCTTCTCGGTCAGGCCGGACTCGAGCACCGAGGACAGCATCGCCTGCACCCAGTCGACCTTCGGCGTCTGGACCTTCGAGCTCACCGGCGTTCCGGAGTCGGTGGTGGGCGTGCTGCCCGACTTCTGGTTCTCGGCACCCATCACGAGGTAGCTCTCCTCGCCCGGGTAGACGTACAGCAGGCGGTCGCGGGCCTGGGCCTCGATGTACGCCGGGTCGTCCCAGCGCGCCACGTCCTTCTTCTTCTGCGCGACGTCGGCCTTCTGGCTCGCGACCTCGCGCTGCTGCTGCGTGATCTGCTCCTGCTGCTGGATCAGGGTCCGCAGCGACGGTGCGAGCACGACGACGAACAGCACGATGATGGCGAGCATGAGGAGGCTGAAGCCCGAGAACCGGATCGAGCGGTACCAGGGCTGCTCGGACGTGCCGTTCTCCGGCAGCGCCACGGGGACGCGGCGGACGCGGGGCTTCTGGCTGGGCACGGACCGACAATAACCCGGCTGGCCGGGTCGGCCGGTCCGGCACGCTGCGGTTGGGCAGGCTCTCAGCGGCCGTCGGCCTGGAGGCGCGGCTCGGCCCCGCCTCCTCCCTCCCCGAGTGCGCGAAATCCGTCACACTCGGCGTCCCCGGCAGGCGCCTTCCGCGCATTCGGCAGCACACCCGCGGCGTGTCCCGCACGCTCGTGGTCCGTCGCCGGGCGTGTCGGGAGCGGTGGCGCGCCTCCCGTGCCGGACACGACGAGACGCCGCCCTCCCGGAGGAGGACGGCGTCTCGAGGGTGTGCTGGTTACAGCGCGGCCGCCCGCGGGAAGGCCGTACGACCGGCGTAGACCGCCGCGTCGCCGAGCTCTTCCTCGATGCGGAGCAGCTGGTTGTACTTCGCGACGCGGTCCGAGCGAGCCGGGGCCCCGGTCTTGATCTGGCCGCCGTCGACCGCGACGGAGATGTCCGCGATCGTGGTGTCCTCGGTCTCACCGGAGCGGTGCGACAGGATCGCCGTCATGCCGTGCCGCTGCGCGAGGGAGACCGCGTCGAGCGTCTCGGTGAGGGTCCCGATCTGGTTCACCTTCACGAGGATCGAGTTGCCGGCCTGCTCGTCGATGCCCCGCTGCAGGCGCTTCGGGTTCGTGACGAAGAGGTCGTCGCCGACGAGCTGCAGCTTCTGCCCGAGCTCGGCGGTCAGGTGCGTCCAGCCCTCCCAGTCGTCCTCGGCGAGCGGGTCCTCGATGGTGACGAGCGGGTAGTTCGCGACGAGGTCGGCGAAGTACGCGGTGAACTCCTGGCTGGAGAGCTGCTTGCCCTCGAACGAGTACTTGCCGTCGTGGAAGAACTCGGTGGAGGCCACGTCGAGCCCGAGCGCGATGTCCTTGCCGGGCGTGAAGCCGGCCTTCTCGATCGCGGCGAGCAGGAAGTCGAGCGCCGCGCGGTTCGACGCGAGCTCCGGCGCGAAGCCGCCCTCGTCGCCGAGGCCGGTCGCCAGACCCTGCTTCTTCAGCTCACCCTTGAGCGCGTGGTAGGTCTCGACACCCCAGCGGAGCGCCTCGGAGAAGGACTCGGCGCCGTACGGCACGAGGAAGAACTCCTGGATGTCGACGTTGGTGTCCGCGTGGGCACCACCGTTGACGACGTTCATGAGCGGCACGGGCAGCGTGTGCGCGTTCGGGCCACCGAGGTAGCGGAAGAGCGGCAGGTCGGCCGAGTCGGCGGCGGCACGCGCCACGGCGAGCGAAGCACCGAGGATCGCGTTCGCGCCGAGGCGGGACTTGTTCTCGGTGCCGTCGAGCTCGATGAGCGCGGCGTCGACGAGGCGCTGGTCGGTCGCGTCGAAGCCCTCGAGTGCCGGGCCGATCTCGTCGAGGACGGCGTCGACGGCCTTGAGCACGCCCTTGCCGCCGTAGCGGGAGGCGTCTCCGTCGCGGAGCTCGTACGCCTCGAACGCACCGGTGGAGGCACCGGAGGGAACGAGCGCGCGGGACACGACGCCGTCGTCGAGGAGGACCTCGACCTCGACCGTCGGGTTGCCTCGGGAATCGAGGACTTCGCGTGCTCCTACGGCATCGATCACGGCCACGGGGTACTCCCTACACGTTCGGTTGTGGTGATTGCGCATCGATCCTACCGACGCCCGGGTGAACAGGAGGCGCGCGTGACGTGTGGCTGTGGAGAACTCAGGCGAGCGGGCGGAACGTGACGCCGTCGAGCGACTCGGTGTCGGCGCTCACGGACGCGAACGCGTCGAACCCCTGCTCGACGAGCCCGGCGAGCAGGTTCTTCATGTTCTTCGTTCGTCGCTCGAGCCGCACCCGGCGGTGTCCGTCGAGCGCCTCGGTCTTGAGCGCGGCGAGCCGGACCGGGTCCACGTCCTTGTCGTAGACGAGCACGACGGCGTCCGACTCCGACGACTCCGGCAGCGTGACGAGGTCCACGAGTCGCTCGAAGCCGAGCGAGAACCCGACCGCCGGGACTTCCTGGCCGAGGAAACGACCGATCATGCCGTCGTACCGGCCACCGCCGCCGAGGCTGTACCCGAAGTCCGGGTGCGCCACCTCGAAGATCGTCCCCGTGTAGTACCCCATGCCGCGCACGAGGGTCGGGTCGAAGCGCAGGTCGACGCCCGGGAGTGCCGACCGCAGGCGGAGCAGGTCGTCGAAGGCCTCGGGGTCGAGCCAGTCCGCACCCTCGACGGAGGACCAGTCGGCGGACTCGAGCGCCCGGATCGTGTCCTCGAGCCCGGGCAGGTCAGCCCCGATCGTCTCGCGGAGTTCGGTGGCCACCCCGTCCGGACCGATCTTGTCCAGCTTGTCGATCGTGATGAGCGCCCGGTCCGCGGTGTCGGGCTCGGTGATGCCCCACGATGCGAGCAGTGCGAGGAGGATCCGCCGGTCGTTGATCCGGATCGTGGTGCCCGCGATCCCGAGTGCGTCGAGTGCGGCGGTCGTCGCGCGGATGAGTTCGATCTCGGCGAGCTGGCCGGGTTCACCGAGCACGTCGATGTCGCACTGCACGAACTGGCGGTAGCGACCCTTCTGCGGTCGTTCCGCACGCCACACCGGCGCGATCTGGACGGAACGGAACACCGACGGCAGCTCGGCCCGGTGTGATGCGTAGAACCGGGCGAGCGGCACCGTGAGGTCGAACCGGAGACCGAGGTCGGCCAGGTCGAGCGGGGCCTCGGCACGCTGCAGGTCCTCGGTCGTGAGCCCGCGCTTCATGACCGCGAACGCGAGCTTCTCGTTGTCACCGCCGAGACCGGAGTGCAGTCGCGCCGCGTCCTCGACGACCGGGGTCTCGATCTCGTCGAAGCCGTGCTGCGCGTACACACCCCGGATCACACCGAGCACGTGCTCGCGACGGGCCTTGTCCGCCGGGAGGAAGTCACGCATGCCACGGGGTGCCGTCACGGTCGATGCCATGCGTCGATTCTGGCAGACGACGATCTCGGACTTGCGCACCACCCGATCTGCTGATATTCTGAATCCAGAACCTCGGCAGGGCGGATGCCTGATCCATCCGTCCCGCCGATCGCGTGGGCAACGTGCTGCAGTGTGCCCCGCGGTTCGAGCGGGGTCCCCTGTCGGTACCGCATCCCTGGTGGTGCCGACTGCCCGCTCGCGGGCGTCCTCCTTTTTTCGGGTTGGGAGGACGCCCGCACTCCTCAGCCGTCCTCGGACCCGGAACGTCGCCTCGTCGCGACGAACGCGGGCGGCGCTGTGTGGGCCCGTTTGACCTGGATCACTCGCTCGCGCGACCGGCGGCCTCGAGACGCGCAACCGCAGCACGAAGGCTCGCGACGGGGTCGATGCCGGCACTCCGGGCCTCGGCGACGGACGCGAGCACGGCACTCCCCCACGCCGCGTCCACAGCACCCGGACTGCCCGCGACGACCGGACCGGCGCCCGCTCCCCCGACCCGGACCCCGACCTCGAGCTCGGCCCCGACCCCGGTCCCCGACTCGGACTCGGACTCGGTGTCGACCGGCACCACCCCACCTGCACGTGCAGGTGCACGTGCAGCTGCACCTGCACCTGCACCTGCACCTGCACCGACCGGACCACCGTCACCGACCGGACCACCGTCACCCACCCGGCCACCGTCGGCGACTCGGCCCGTGGCGGACGCGACGACCGCGGCGAGGTCTCCCCGTTCCTCCAGGCGCTCCAGCAGCTTCACCGCGCGCTCCAACGGCGGCATCGCGTGCGGTACCCCGTCGAAGACGCTCCGCCGCGAGGACTTCTCCGCCGCCTTCGCAGCACGCCACACGCGCACGACGTCCTCGACGGTGTCGGCCCGTTCGCCGCCGAACACGTGCGGGTGCCGGCGCACCATCTTGTCGCGGGCTCCGGCGGCCACGTCCTCGAGGTCGAACGACGCGGCGAGCCCGGCGTGCAGGACGACCTGGTAGAGCACGTCGCCGAGCTCCTCCCGCAGGTCGTCCTCGTCGCCGGAGTCGATGGCGTCGACGAGCTCGTACGACTCCTCCACGGCGTACCGCGCGAGCGAGGCGTGCGTCTGCTCGCGGTTCCACACGCAGCCCGTGTCCGGGTCGAGCAGGCGTTCCACGACGGCGACGAGGTCCGAGACGGCGGTCATGCGGTCATGCTCGCACGCTGACGACACCTCGTGCGAGCGACCACGATCCGGTATACTGGACGTGGCGTGTCGGGAAGTCTGGTCGACGGACCATCACCCGATCCCGAATTCGACGGAGACCCATGTCGGCACTCGTCCGTTCCCCTCGCTTCAGCGCCATCGCACTCCTCACCGCGGCAGTCCTCGGACTCGTGGTGGCGAACTCCCCGCTCGGCGACGGCCTCGAACACGTCCTGCACGTGCACGCCCCGTGGAGCGCAATCGGGCTCGACCTCTCGGTGGCGCACTGGATCAGCGACGGGCTGCTCGCCGTGTTCTTCCTGCTCGTGGCCATCGAGCTCAAGCACGAACTCGTCGCCGGAGAGCTGTCCAACCCGAAGACCGCGGTCATCCCGGCGATCGCGGCCGTCGGCGGTGTGCTCGTGCCGGCGGGCATCTACCTCGTGGTGACGGACGGCACCCCGTACGGCCACGGTTGGCCGATCCCCACCGCGACGGACATCGCGTTCGCACTCGGGGTCCTCGCGATGTTCGGCCGCGGTCTGCCCTCCACGATCCGTGTGTTCCTGTTGGCGTTGGCCGTCCTCGACGACCTCATCGCGATCGTCATCATCGCGGTGGTGTTCGCCCACGGCACGGACTTCGCCGCGCTGGGCGGCGCCGCTGTGCTCCTCGTGCTGTTCTGGCTGCTGGGTCGGATGCTCCGTCCCGGGCGTTCCGGTCAGGTGTGGATCATCGTCGCCATGGTCGTCGTCGGCGTGGTGACGTGGTGGCTCGTGTACCACTCCGGCGTGCACGCGACCATCGCAGGGGTGGCGCTCGGCCTCGTCCTGCCGCGGCGACCCGGGCACACACTGCACGAGAACGTCGAGCCGTGGTCCAACGCCATCGTGCTGCCGGTGTTCGCCTTCGCCTCCGCTGCGGTCGTTGTCCCCGCGGTCGGGCTCGGGGAGCTCTCCCCCACGTTCTGGGCGGTCGTCCTCGCGCTGCCGGTCGGCAAGGTGATCGGCATCACGCTGTTCGGTTCGATCGCCACGAGGATCTTCCGCGCCCCCGGCCGCTCGACCCTGTCGTTCTGGTCGATCGTCACCGTCGGGGTGCTCGGCGGCATCGGGTTCACGGTCTCCCTGCTGATGAACGAGCTGGCGTTCGCCCGGAACGAGGAGATCCTCGATGAAGGGGTACTCGCGGTGCTGGTCGGTTCGGGTATCGCGATCCTCGCCTCCGCGGTGACGGTGAGCCTGCGGGCGCGCCGGTACCGTGCGCGGCACGAGCTGTCCGAGGTCGAAGCGACCGAGTAGCGGCGGCTGCGCCGGGCGGCGGCCGGCGTTCGAAACTGTCGCTGTCGTACGACAGCGACAGTGTCGCTTCTTGCACGAGCGGACTGTTGCGCAGGTCACCCTGCGACGTTGCGGTCGTCGTACGACAGCGACAACGTCGTCTCTTGCGCACGCGGGTGTTGCACGCGCGGACTGTTGCGGGCGGCGACGAGCGACGTTGCGGTCGTCGCGCGACAGCGACGACCTCGCTCCTTGCACGCGCGGACTGTTGCGCGCGCAGCCGTGCGAC
>NZ_JBQEPN010000013.1:30950-93499 GCF_052045775.1 Curtobacterium sp. 22159 | reverse complement strand
GCGGCCGTCGTACGACAGCGACGACGTCGCAACGCGTCGGCGCGGCACCGGACGGCACGGCCCAGCCCAGCACAGCCGCGCCCCACCGGACCGGAGGCGCCGCGCGCCCCCGCACCGCGCCTCCCGGCCGCCGGGACGCACACGTCAGGCCGCGGGCGTCTCCGCCGGCGTCTTCGACGCCCCGTACACGGCGGTCAGGATGCTCTCCACCCACTGGATCAGCGCGTCGTCCGGCAGCGTCTCACCGTGCGGCTTCGGCAGCGGGATGCTCGCGGCGTCCTGCTGCGGGAACCACCGGGCACCCGGGAACATCCGCTTCAGCCGGACCTGTGCGGAGTCGGCGAGTTCCTTGCCGGCGATGCGCAGGTTCGACCCCATCACGACGACGTCGGACAGGCCGACCTGCTGCGCCATCCGCCGGAGCCGGGACACCTCGACGAGGGTGAGCACGGCCTGCGGCGGCTGCCCGTAGCGGTCGGTGAGCTCGTCGAGGACCATGTCGATCGCCTCGGTCTGGGCTGCCGGAGCGGAGGCAGCGGAGAGCTTCTGGTACGCCTCGAGCCGGAGCCGCTCGGACTCGACGTAGTCCTCGGGGATGTGCGCGTCGACCGGGATCTCGAGTCGGAGCTCGGTCTGGCCCTCGGCGACGTCCCCGCGGAACTGCGACACGGCCTCACCGATCATGCGGAGGTAGAGGTCGAACCCGACGCCCGCGATGTGCCCGGACTGCTCGCCGCCGAGCAGGTTGCCCGCGCCCCGGAGCTCGAGGTCCTTCATCGCGACCTGCATGCCGGCGCCGAGCTCGTTGTTCGCCGCGATGGTCTCGAGGCGGTCCTGGGCGGTCTCGGAGAGCGGCTTGTCGGCGTCGTAGAGGAAGTAGGCGTAGCCGCGCTCCCGCCCGCGACCGACACGGCCGCGCAGCTGGTGGAGCTGCGACAGCCCGTACTTGTCCGCCTTGTCGATGATGAGCGTGTTCGCGTTCGCGATGTCGAGCCCGGTCTCGACGATGGTGGTCGACACGAGGACGTCGAAGCGGCGTTCCCAGAAGTCGACCATCACCTGCTCGAGCGTCGACTCGGACATCTGCCCGTGCGCGACGGCGATGCGGGCGTCGGGGACGATCTCGGCGAGGTGCGCGGCCACCGACTGGATGTCCTTGACGCGGTTGTGCACGTAGAACACCTGCCCCTCGCGGAGGAGCTCGCGGCGGATCGCTGCGGCGACCTGCAGGTCCGACTGGGGCCCGACGAACGTGAGGATCGGGTGGCGGTCCTCCGGCGGGGTGGCGAGGGTGGACATCTCACGGATGCCGGTCACCGCCATCTCGAGCGACCGCGGGATCGGGGTGGCGGACATCGCGAGCACGTCCACGTTCGTCTTGAGCTTCTTGAGCTGGTCCTTGTGCTCGACGCCGAACCGCTGCTCCTCGTCGATGATGACGAGTCCGACGTCCTTGAACTGCACGTTCTGGGACAGGATCCGGTGCGTGCCGATGACGATGTCGACCGTGCCGTCGGCGAGCCCGGCGATGGTCTCCTTCGACTCCTTCTCGGTCTGGAAGCGGCTGAGGGCGCGCAGGTGCACCGGGAAGCCCGCGAAGCGCTCCTGGAAGGTCTCCATGTGCTGGCGGACGAGCAGGGTCGTCGGGACGAGCACGGCCACCTGCTTGCCGTCCTGCACGGCCTTGAACGCAGCGCGGATCGCGACCTCGGTCTTGCCGTAGCCGACGTCGCCGGAGAGCAGGCGGTCCATCGGGATCGGGCGCTCCATGTCCCGCTTGATCTCGTCGATGGTGGTCAGCTGGTCGGCCGTCTCGGCGAACGGGAACGCCTCTTCCAGCTCACGCTGCCACGGGGTGTCCGGCCCGAACGCGTGCCCCTTCGACGCCATGCGCGCCGAGTACAGCTTCACCAGGTCGACCGCGATGTCACGGACGGCCTTGCGCGCCTTCGACTTCGCCGAGGCCCAGTCGGAACCGCCCATCTTCGACAGCGTCGGGCTCTCCCCGCCGACGTAGCGGGACAGCTGGTCGAGCTGGTCCGTGGGGACGAAGAGCTTGTCGCCCGGGTAGCCGCGCTTGGACGGCGCGTACTCGAGCACGAGGTACTCGCGCTGCGTCTTCACCGCGTTCCGGCCGCCGCTCGAGACCTCGCGCGAGACGAGCTCGACGAACTTGCCGATGCCGTGCGTGGCGTGCACGACCACGTCGCCCGGTCGGAGCTGCAGCGGGTCGACGACGTTCTTGCGACGGCTCGCGAGCTTCTTGACCGTGCGTGCGCCCTGCTGGACGCTGCGGCCGTAGAACTCGGCCTCGCTGAGCACCGCGACGCGCGGGTCCGGGGTGGCGAAGCCGTGCTCGACGGCGGCGGTGGTCACGACGGCGACACCGGGCTCGGGAGGCGCGGTGACGGCTTCGGCGCGGGCTGCGACCCCGGCGTCGGCGAGGACCTGCACCGCCCGTTCGACGAGGCCCTGCCCCTGCGCGGTCACCACGACGGCCCACCCGTCGTCGGTGAGCTGCTTGACGTGCGCGATCGCACCGTCCGCGCTGCCGGCGAAGCTCGGGATCGCCTCGGCCCGCACGCGGATGTACTCCCCCGCCTCGGCCGCGGCTTCGGCGTCGGTGAGCACGCGTTCGGTGTCGCCCTCGTCGAGCCCGGAGTCGAACGGCGAGACCGTCCACCAGGTGCGCTGCCCGCGGCCGTTCTTGAGCTGCTGCACGGTGAGGAAGTTGCCGGCGTCGAGGTCGATCGGTGCCTGCGCCCCGGCGACCGCCGCGCTCCACGCTGCCTGCAGGAACTCGGTGTTGGTCTCCGCCAGGCTGTGCGCGCGACCGTTCACCCGCTCGGGCGACAGCACCGCGATGATCGAGTCGTCGGGCAGGTAGCTCGTGACCGGCACGAGTTCCTGCACGAGCGCGGGCGCGAGGGACTCCATGCCCTCGACCGGGATCCCCTCGGCGATCTTCGCGAGCATCTGCGACAGGTTCGGGAACTCGTGGAGCATCTCGCGCGCCCGCTGCCGGACGTCGTCGCTGAGCAGCAGTTCGCGCGAGGCGGTGAGCTCGACGGATCCGAGGTCGTCGTCGGTGGTGCGCTGGTCGGCGACGGAGAAGGCCTTGATCGCCTCGATCTCGTCGCCGAAGAAGTCGACGCGGACCGGGTGGTCGGCGGTGGGCGGGAAGACGTCGAGGATGCCACCGCGGACGGCGAACTCGCCGCGGCGGGTCACGAGGTCGACGCGGGCGTACGCGAGGTCGACGAGCTGCGACGCGATGTCACCGAGGTCGTTGCCGCGCGAGTCGGTCCGGAGCACGATCGGTGCGAGGGCGGTGAGGTTGCCCGCGATCGGCTGGAGGGCGGCACGGACGCTCGCGACCACCACGGTCGTGCGGCGGTCGGCGACGGGCGCGTCCTGCCAGGCGGCCAGCTTCCGGAGCGTCGCGATCCGGGTGCCGACCGTCTGTGCGCTCGGGCTGAGGCGTTCGTGCGGGAGGGTCTCCCACGCGGGGAACTCGAGGACGTCGGCGTCGGGCAGGTAGCTGCCGAACGCGCCGCGGACCGCCTCGGCTTCGCGCCCGGTGGCCGTGATCACGAAGACGCACTGCGGACCGTTCCGCTCCGCCAGCAGCGCCCCGAGCAGCGGCACGCGCAGCCCGTCGACCACCGAGAAGTCGGCGTCACGAGGTGCGGCGCGGAGGACGCGATCGAACGCGGAGGCGCGCGAGAGCGCAGGGATGATGCCCGAGATCGTCACTCAGCACATGGTACCGGCGACCCCCGACAGCGATCGCGGCGTGCGCGACGGGCGAACGCCGGGGTTCAGGACGGCGCGTGGATGCGCTGCTGGGCGGCGAGGAGCCCGAGTTCTGCGATGGCCTCGACGGCGTCGGCGCCGTCGGACAGCAGGTTGGGCAGGGTCTTCTTCTCGGTGGGCGAGAAGTCCCGCAGGACGAAGTCGGCGGGGTCCTGCCGCCCGGGCGGCCGCCCGATGCCGATCCGGACGCGGGTGAACTCGTTCGTCCCGGTGGCCTTGATGATGTCGCGCAGGCCGTTGTGTCCGCCGTGCCCGCCGTTGCCCTTGAGGCGGACGGTGTCGAACGGCAGGTCCAGTTCGTCGTGGACGACGACGAGGTCGGCAGGCGTCGCGCTGTAGAACCCGAGGACGCTCGAGACCGGTCCGCCGGAGGTGTTCATGAACGACCCCGGCTTGGCGAGGACCAGGCGGGGGCCGCCCGGCACGAGGCGCCCCTCGGCGACCTGGTTCGGGGTCTTGTGCTTCTTGAACGTCGCGCCCATGCGGGCAGCGAGTTCGTCGAGGACCATCTGGCCGACGTTGTGACGGTTGCCGGCGTAGCCGGGCCCGGGGTTCCCGAGCCCGACCACGACGAGCGTTCCTGCCATCAGCGTCGACCAGACGTCCGCGAAGGGGTGTTACTCGGAGTCGCTCGACTCGGCGCCGGCCTCGGCACCCGCCTCGGCGGAGGCCTCGTCGGCGGCGTCGTCGTCGGCGGTGCCGCGCGGGGTGACGATCGAGACGACGAGGGTGTCGCCCTCGGTCTCGAGCTCGGCGCCGGCCGGCAGCTCGATGTCGGAGGCGCGGACCTGCGCGCCGTCCTCGAGGCCGTCGACGTTCACGACGACGTGCTCCGGGATGTCGGTCGCCTCGACCAGGAGGGACAGGGCCGACTCGTCCTGGACGTGGATCGTGCCGGAGAAGGACTCGCCCTCGACGACGACGGGCACGGAGACCGTGACCTTCTCGCCGCGGCGGACGACCACGAGGTCGATGTGCTCGATGATCTGGCGCACGGGGTCGCGCTGGACGTCCTTGACGAGGACGAGCTGCGCCGAGCCCTCGATGTCGAGGTCGACGATCGCGTTGGCGTGACGGACGAGCAGCATGGTCTCGTGGCCCGGGAGGCTGATGTGCTGCGGCTCGGTGCCGTGGCCGTAGACGACCGCGGGGATCTTGTCGTTCGCGCGGATCTTCCGGGCAGCGCCCTTGCCGAACTTGGTGCGGACTTCCGCTGCGAGCTTGGTGTAGTCGGCCATGGTGCCTCCTGGTCTCGGGGACGACACCGGGGTGCCGGCATCGTGGGGGTCTGTGGTGTTGCAACTCGAACGCGTGCACGCGTGAGGAACGCTCCCAGGACTGGGCCGGGTCTCCCACCGCGTCGATCACGGCCGCGCACGCGCGGCCCTCGCCGAAGTCAGTCACCGAGTCTAGCAGGACCCCTCCGGGCGTGTCGCGCCACGGGACGGACGGGAGGCGCGGGGCAGTCCCGCCCCGTGCCTCCTGGCCGTCCCGTGGCGACCCGTCGATCCGGTCGACCCCCGTCTCAGTCGACCCCGTCCGGCGCATCGGGAGCCAGTCGCTCGATCCAGCGGTCCAGTCGCTGGCCCACCTCGGCCTGGTCGCCGTCGGCGCGCGCGAGGACCGCCGCGTCCGTCGCCGTGACGCGGAGGAGCTCCGACCACTGCGCGTCGTAGAGCGCACGACGGTAGCCGGACGAGGTCTGACAGGCCACGTCGCGCTCGGCGAGCGTGCGTTCGTCCGCGCTGACCGGCATGGTCGGGGCACCGATCCCGAAGGCCTCGCGCATCGCGACCGTCGGCATGCCGTGCGGGTCCTCGGGGAGCGCTCCCGGTGCGTCGGACGCCAGGCAGCTCCGCCAGCGGCCGGCAGCGGCGACCACACCGGGGTCTCGCCGTGCGGTGTCCGCGGCCACCCAGGTCAGGTGCTCCGCGAGCGCCGAGGCGCCCTGGTCGCCGTCATCCGTGCCGAGCGTCCGGTACGCGTCGTGGGCACAGCGCGCGACGTCCTGCTGACGCGCACGGGCGAACGCGGCGTTCCGTTCGGGGTCCTCGCCCCACGCCTGCCACCCGGACCGGTTCGCCCCCTCGGTGGAGGCCGGGTGGTACCCCCGTGCCGAGGCGGCGTCGGCGCTGAGCGGACGGGACCATGCGAGGGCCGGTGACGGGTTCCCGCGCCCCGGGCCGTCGTCGGCGTCCCCTTCGGCGTCGAGTCCGGCGACGGTGGCCCAGGGCGGCGGGAAGTCGATGCCGATGCGACGCAGGCAGGGCTGCTCGACGAGCGCGGAGGCGTAGTCCTGCTTCGACCCGGACGGCTGTACGTACCCGTCGAGCGGCATCGTCCACGCGTCGAGGTCGCGCCCGACGGTGGGCCGGACGGCATGGTCGGCGGGCTCGGGCAGGCTGTGCAGCACGGCGCCGGTGAGCCCTGCGACGACGAGGACGAGGGTGCCGGTCTTCGCGGCACGGACGGTCAGGTGCACGGTGTTCCCCCTATGCGCGGACGAGGCCGCGTTCGTGTGCGGTGATGACGACCTGGATCCGGTTCCGGAGCCCGAGCTTCGCGAGCACCGAGCGGACGTGGGACTTCACGGTGGCCTCACTGAGGAACACCGAGGTCGCGATCTCCTGGTTGCTGAGGCCCTTCGCGACGAGGAGGAAGACCTCGCGTTCACGGGCGCTCAGTACGTCGAGCACGTCGTCCGGTCGCGGGGTCTCGACGAGTGTGCCCTCGGCGCGGAGCAGGTCGAGGGCCTCGGTCTCGGTCGGTGCCGGACGACCGTCGTGGACGTCACGCACGGTCCTGAGCACGACCTCGGGCAGGGCGTCCTTCGTCAGGAACGCGGCCGCGCCGGCGCGCAGGGCGGCGAGGACGGCGTCGTCGCGGCGGATGGTGGTCAGCACGACCACGCGCGGGCGTTCGCCGCCCCGCTCGGCGATCCGGGCCGTGGTCTCGATGCCGTTCAGCACCGGCATCCGGAGGTCCACGAGCAGCACGTCCGGGTCCGTCGCCGCACAGAGCGCGAGGGCCGCCTCACCGTCGTCGGCGGTCCCGACGCAGGTCATGTCCGGCTGGGCGTCGACGAGCATCTGCATCCCGGACGCGAAGAGTCGCTGGTCGTCCGCGATCGCGACCCGGATCGCGCTCACGGGAGCACCGCCGTGCCGACCGGTCCGGTCGGGAGCCAGGCGGTGACCACCCACTCCTGCGGGTCGTCCCCGGCTCCCGCGCGCAGCCAACCGCCGGCGAGACGTGCCCGCTCCCGCATGCCGGCGACCCCGCTGCCCGCACCGTCGAGTTCGACGAGGGGAGACCCACCGCGCGAGGTCACGACGAGGCCGAGCCCCGGCCCACGCCAGTCGAGCGTCACCTGCGCGGTGGCGGTGCGGCCCTGGTGCTTCAGGACGTTCGTGAGGCTCTCCTGGACGATGCGGTGCGCCGCGCCGTCGACGGCGGGACCGGTCGGCCCCGGCTCGCCGTGCTGCGTCACCGACGCGTCCATGCCCAGGTCGCGCATGTCCTCGACGAGCTCCGGGACGTCCGCGAGACCGCGCGACACCTCCGGTCCGGTCCCCTGGATGCGCTCCACGAGTGAACGGACGTCCCCGAGGGCGTCACGGCTGACGGCGGCGATGTCCCGCAGCGCCGTGGCCGCCGGGCCGTCGGGGCCGCTCAGCGCCGCCGCGCCCTGGGCCTGCGACACGACGACCGCCAGGGAGTGCGCGAGCGAGTCGTGCACGTCCCGGGCGATCCGGGCACGGTCCTGCTCGGCGCGGAGCTCGGAGGCCGTGACCTCGGTCGCGCGCTCGGCCTCGACGACGCGGACCCGTGCGAGTCCGATGCGCCACGCGGCACCGATCGCCACCCCGACGGCCCAGGCGACGCAGCTCGCGCCCGCGATCGCCAGGGTGACGAGGACGAGGTCGCTCCGCGTGCCGCCCATCGACCCCGTCCAACTCCCCCAGGTGTCCTGGTCGTCGGCGGTCGGGACCACCATCGCCCACGCCGCGGCGGCGCTCGCGACACCCAGCGCGGGGACGGCGAGCCAGCGGAGGAGACCCGACCGCCCGGCGCCGACCAGACCGACGACGACCGCGATGGCGAGGTACTCGGGCCAGGTGGTGTCCCGGGGGCGTGCGAGCAGGTGGAGCGCCTGCAGCGAGGGGACGACGACCACGAGCCCGAGGCTCGTCGCCGGCATCCACTCCGCGAGGCCGATCGCGGCGGCGAACGCGGCGACGACGAGCACGTGCCCGGTGAGCTCGCCCCGGCCGGCTTCGGCGACGATCCAGAGCACGAGGTACGCGGCGCCGGCGATCGGGGCCAGCAGGTGCCGGGCGCGTCGGCGGAGGAAGGAGGTCATGTCGGCGAGCGTATGGGGCGTGTCCGCGGGTCGGCGAGCCGACGGGGCTGCTTTCATCCGGTCGGATGAAGGCGCGGACCGGCGACCGGCGCGCAGCCCACCGTGCCGGGAACCGCGGTGCTCGGACCCGTCGCGCCCCGTCGACGACACGAGGCCGCCCCCGGGACGGGGCGGCCTCGCCGATCCGGGGTGGGGCACCCGGATCGATCCGGGGGTGGGGACCCCGGATCGCGCGGGCCGCCCGTGTCACCGACACGGACCGCCCGCGGGTCGTCGTCACCCGGCGAGCGCCACGTCGATGCCGTCGAGGATGCGGGCGACGCGCTCGGTCGAGGTCGCGAAGTTGATCCGGGCGAACGACCCGGTGGCGACGTCGGTGTGCTGCGCGAACTCGGCCCCGTCGCTCAGGAGCACCCGGCCGCGCTCCAGCACGTGCCGAGCGGGTGCGTCGCCGATGTCCGTCGCACCGAACCCGACCCAGGACAGGTAGGTGGCGTCCGGTCGGTGGTGGACGAGTGCCTCGTGCGACGCCGCCCAGTCCGCGACGAGTGCCCGGTTCACCGCGAGGACGCGACGCACTCGCTCCAGCCACGCGTCCCCACGGTCCCAGGCGGCGACGGTGGCGATGCGGCCGACGGTGCTCGGCTGTCCGAAGTAGTCCAGTGGTGCGGCGTCGAGCGCACGCCACAGCGGGTCCCACCCGACGTGGGCCAGGGCACAGCGGAGTCCGGCGATGTTGAAGGCCTTGGTCGCGGACGTCGCCGTGATGGTCCGCGCCGCGGCGTCCGGCCCGAGCGAGGCGAACGGCACGTGCGTCCGCTCGTCGTGGACGAGGTCGGCGTGGATCTCGTCCGCGAGCACCGGGACGTCCACGAGCCGGGCCGCCTCGGCGATCCGCTCGAGCTCGGCGCGGTCGAGCACCCTGCCGGTGGGGTTGTGCGGGTTGACCAGCACCACGAGGCGCACGCCCTCGGCTGCGAACCGCTCGGCGAGCCCCTCGGTCTCGAGCTCCCACCCGTCCTCGGTGGCCGTGACGTCGAGTGGCACGATGCGTCGGTGCGCCCGCCGGATCGACGCGAGGAACGGCGGGTACGTCGGCACGTGCAGCGCGACGCCGTCGCCCGGCTCGGTCGTGTGCTCGATGACGACCTGGAGGACCTGGATGAGGTCGGTGAACACCCGGGTCCGGTCGGCGGCGGGGGTCCAGCCGTGCCGTCGACGCATCCGGTCCTCGAACGACCGGACGAGGGGGTCGCCCTCCGGGTGGTGCGGGTACCCGAACTGCTCGCGCTCCACGGCGACGGACATCGCCTCGCGCACCGGGTCCGGCACACCGAAGTCCATGTCCGCCACCCACGCCGGTGTGACGTCGGGTTCCACGGCACCCCACTTGACGCCGCCCCCTGCCCGGAGGACGGATTCGGCGAGCGCCAGCGAGCCGTTCACCGGACCACCACCCGTCCCGAGTCGACCGCGAGGACGAGGTCGCGGATCTGCTCCATCTGGCCGTGGTGCTGTGCGAGTTCCTCGTAGACGTGCTGCAGTGCGCCGCTCACCGTGAGTGCCCGGTCGGGCCCCTCGAACTCGGGCGGCGGCACCTGCGCGAGCGGAGCGGTGGGATCCGCCTCGACGAGATCGGTCCGGAGCCGCACGAGCGTCGCGTCGACCCGTCCGAGCAGCTCGTCGACGGGGCCGGACGCGCGGAACTCCGCCGCGCGATCACGCTCGATCGGTCGACCGGCGACGAAGCCGCCGACCCAGGTCTCCACCACCGCGATGCAGTGGTGGAGCAGGGCGTAGGGCGAGTTGCCCCCGTCGAGCGGCGGCGTGCGCGTGGCCAGGTCGTCGCCCAGGTCGGCGACGATGCTCCGCATGCCGAGGAGCGCGCGCTCGGCGAAGTACCAGTAGTCGTCTCGGTCGATCATCGTGGACCCTTCGTCAGTGGTCGAACCAGTGACGATGCTTGCAGAAGGGTCCGTCACTGGTCAAGATGGTGATGTGGTCCACGTCTTCGTCAGCGGCAACCTCGCACTCGACTTCCTCGGCACCCGCAAGTGGCGGCGCTCCGAACCGGAGGAGCTCCTCGAGACCCCTGCAGACCTCGGCGACTGGATCGACCAGGCCGGGGTCGTGAGCGGCCCCGTCCGGGTGGACGCCTCGGACTTCGACCGGGCGCTCGCACTCCGCGAGGCCCTCTACGACCTCGTGGCGGCACGGTTGGGATCCCCGGGCCCCGGTGTCCCGTCCGACGCGATCGCCGTGCTGAACGCCGCCGCCGCGAACCCGCCCGTCGTCCCCGTGGTGACGGCGGACGGCGTCCGGGTCGACGGGGACGCCCGGGCCGTGCTGTCGACGATCGCCCGGAGCGGGGCCGAGGTCCTCGCCCCCGTCACCGAGGGCGTGCTCAAGGAGTGCGGTCGCGATGAGTGCACGCGCGTCTTCCTCGACCGGTCGCGTGGCGCGCGGCGCGCGTGGTGCGGCATGGAGGAGTGCGGCAACCGCGTCAACGCCGCCGCGTACCGGCGTCGCCGCCGGGCGGCCGACGGGACGGCCGCGTCGGTCTGAGGACGTGGACGGACGGGAGGCGCGGTGCGGTCCGGCACCGCGCCTCCCGTCCGGCGTCACGACAGTTCCGCCCGCTCCCCGTCACCGTCGGCACGGCGACGCCGGCGCACGACCAGCAGGACACCGCCGGCGACGAGCAGCAGCGCGGTCAGCGCACCGAGGACGCCGAGCCCGGCCGCCCCCGTGAAGGCGAGCTCGCCTCCGTCACGCCCGGCTGACGCGTCGTCGACCGGGTCGGCCGTGCCGTCTCCGGCGACCGGAGCACCGTCGGCGGGTGCGTCGGGGCCGGCGGGATCCGCGTCGTCTCCGGGTGCCGGCGACGAACCGCCGTCTCCCGGCTCGGCGGCCGCGGGCAGCACCACCGCGAACGGCACGGCGGTCCCGCTCCTCGTCCCGATCGACTGGACGGCCTCGGCCCGGCCTGCGGCCAGCGCGGTGACGGCGACGGAACGACCGGCCGCGGCGCGGACGTCGGCGGACCACCGTCCGTCCGCCCCGACCGCGGCGGTCCCGGCGACGTCCCCACGGATCGCGACGGTCGCGCCCGGTCGACCGGTCCCCGTCACCGTCACCGTCGGCGCGTCGCCCGCTCCGTCGTCCACGGAGAGGTCGTCGAGGTCAGCCCGGGCGGTCAGCCAGGAGGCGGCTCCGATGGGGTGGTCCACCACGCGGGTCTCCCCGATGCAGCCGTTCCAGCCGTTCGTCGCGGCGTCGTCGACCCAGTCGCTCCCGAAGAGCCACGGCATGCCGTGCTGGATCGTCTGCCCGCCCGTGTCCGTCGCGTTGCGGAGGACCGGAGCCCCGTCGACGTACATCGTCGTCGTCGCGGCGTCGACGTCGTTCACGAGGGCGACGTGCAGCCACCGCCCGGGGATGATCTCACCGGACCACGCCGTGCGGTCGCCCTTCGACGGGTCCGCCGTCACCTCGGTCCACTGGAACTCCTTGAGGTTCGAGATCCCGAGTGCGGCCGGGGAGGCCGTCCAGTCCCAACGCGTCTGCGGGACGCCGATCTGCGAGCGGTTCCCGCTGCGCACGATGGCCTTCGACCAGGAGTTCGCCGAGTCGGTCCACGACGGGTCGACCCGGAGGAAGGTCTCGATCGTGTAGCCGTCCGGGAACGTCGCCTCGTCCACGGCCGTCCCGCCGGGCGAGGTGAGCGCGCTGAACCGCTTCGCCGCCTTGTCCGCGTTCGCGAAGCACAGCGACGCGCCGTCGGACGACAACGGGTGGGCGTCGCGCTCGATCGTGACGTCCCCGGCCTCGGCGCCGGGCGACCCGGACTCCGCGTTCGTCAAGCGGGTCAGGTCGGCGTCGCCGACGACGTCCGCGACGGACTCGCCCGGTGCGACGACGCCGGCCTCCTCCTCACCCGGCCGCCACCAGGCGAGGGTGCCGTCGACGACGGTGTGGTCCGCCCGGCCGCCCGGCGCCTCGGTGGTGACGGGCGGCGCGCCCTCGAACCCGTCGAGGAGGAGCGCCCGTGCGCGCTCGACGAGCGGCGGCTCGTCGGCCGAGCCGGGACGGAAGTCCGGCGCGAATCCGGCGAAGCGGGTCCGGAAGTCCACCGGCACCGTGTAGCGCTGGTTGGGGGCGTCGAGCAACGGCTGGTCGTAGGCGGTCAGCGTCTCGGACGGCTTCCAGGTCACCCACGGCGAGGCGGTCTGCATCTCGAGCGTCCCGTTCGTCAGGTCGAACTCGACCAGACCGAGGTAGCCGTCCCCGCCCTCGTAGTCCATCTGGTGGTCGATGAGCACCTGGGTCACGCCGTGTCCGGCGTCGTTCGTGCGGTTCTTCCACGTCGACCCGTGGAAGTGGCCGTTGAACGTGAGGAACACCTGGTCGTTCGGCGCGATGAGCCGGTCCCACAGCCGTTCGCCGTAGGCCGTGTCCACCGCGGTCGTGCCGTCGGAGGCGATGTTGATCACCTCGTGCGAGGTGAGGATGGTCGGCAGCGTCGGGTGGTCGGCGATCACCTGGTCGGCCCACGCGAGGGTCTCGTCGGACGCCCGCCACGGCAGTGCGAGCGACAGGAAGCGCTGCCCTTCCGCCTCGAAGACGTGGAAGCGGCTGAGCCCCGTCGGGTCGGTGCCGTTCTCCACCGTCGGTTGCGCGGCGGCCCGTGAGGCGGGGAACGTCTTGAGGTACGGCTCGGCCGCGAGGTCGTAGGACGTGTCGAACCGCGTGTCGCGCGAGTCCAGCACGTCGTGGTTCCCGGTGGTGATGCTGTACGGGAGGCGAGCGTCGTCGAGCACGCGCATCGCCCGGTCCGCCGCCTGCCACTCGCCGGCCTGGCCGACCTGGTCGACGACGTCGCCGACGTGGGTGACGAAGGGCACGTTGAGCTCGTCGGCGTGCTCGGCCAACCACTGCGTCTGGACGTGGAACGGGTCGTCGCCGTAGCGCGGGAGGAACTGCGACGCCGAGTAGCGGGAGTAGAACTGCGTGTCGGGGAGCACGGCGAGGGTGAACCGCGATCCGAGGTCGTCGGGTGCGGCGACGGCGGCATCCGGGGCGGACAGGAGGGGGAGGCCGACGGCGGCCGCTGCGAGGGCGGCGGCCCCCAGCAAGCGGGGGCGACGGCGGGTGCGTTCTGAGATCACCACGCGATGCTGGCGAACCCACTCGGCCTCGGGGTTTCCTGTACGTGACCACAGGATGTACAGCCGTCGTCCCTCCCCGGTCGTCAGCACAACGATGTCGTCCGTGTCGTCCGCTCGACCGACCGAGGTCACCCCCACGACCGACGCGTGCGGGAACGGACGGCCGCCACCATGACCACATGCAGCTCCCACCAGCCGTCGCCGAAGCGATCGGCGTCTCACGCACCTACCGGTCCGGCGAGGTCGTCGTCCACGCCGTCCGCGACGTGTCACTGTCCGTCGCCGCCGGCGAGTTCGTCGCCGTCATGGGGCCCAGCGGCTCCGGCAAGTCGACCCTGATGAACCTGCTGTCGGGGCTCGACGACCCGACCTCGGGGCGGGTGGTGCTCGACGGACACCCGCTCAGCGGGCTGCCGGACGACGATGCCACGAGGCTGCGGCACGCCCGCATGGGGTTCGTGTTCCAGTCGTTCAACCTGTTGTCCGCGCTGACCGTCGCCGAGAACATCGACCTGCCGGCGACGCTCGGCGAGCGACCGCTGGCGATCGACCGGGCACACCGGGCGTCGCTCCTCGACCGGCTCGGCATCGCCGCGCTGGTGGATCGCCGGCCGGGCGAGCTGTCCGGCGGGCAACAGCAGCGTGTCGCCATCGCCCGGGCACTCGTCCACCGTCCCGCAGTGGTCTTCGCCGACGAACCGACCGGCAACCTCGACGTCGAGACCGGGCGGGCGGTCCTCGACGTCCTCGCCGACACCGCACGGGACAGCGGCGCCGGGATCGTCATGGTGACCCACGACCCCGTCGCGGCGAGCGTCGCTGACCGGGTCGTCTTCCTGCGGAACGGCGCCCTCGTGCAGACGAGGCCGCGGTCCTCGGCGGCGGAGATCGCCCGCGTGCTCGTGGAGACGGTGCGGTGAGCGGCCGTCGTCGCCTCGGAGCCGACGGTCTCGTGGTCGCGCTCGGCGCCGCGTTCGCCACCGTCGTCGTCGGGCTCACCTCCGTGATCGTCCGCGGGGTGGCCGGCAGCGGGTTCGGGGCCAACCCGGTGACGGTCGTCGTGCTCGGACTCCTCACCGTCGCGTTCGTGGTCGTCGCCACCGTCGTGACGACCAGCGCGGCGACGAACTCCTACGTGCTCGTCGCCGCCTCCCAGGCGCGGGAGGTCGCGCTCCGTCGGCTGCTCGGCGCCACCGCGGCCCGCGAGCACGCCCGACTCGTGTCCGCGGCGACCCGCCGGGCGCTCCTGAGCACGGTGGTGGGTGCGGCTGCGGGACTCGTGGTCGCGGCCGTCACGGTCGCCCTCACCTCGGGGCGCGGCGGCCTGTTCGAGGGCCTCACCCCGACCGCCGTCCTGCAACCACTCGTGATCGTGCCGCTGGTCCTGCTCGTCCTGAGCACCCGGCGTGCGGCGCAGCGGGGCTTCGAGGGAGTGCTCCGGGTGACACCGGCGACCGGACTCGACGCGGCACAGCGCCAGCACGACGGCCAGGTCGGCGTCGCGGACGTCTCGTTCCGGGGACGGGGCGGGGCGCTCCTCCTCACAGCCGCCGGCCTGCTCGTCCTGGGCGTGGCCGTCGGGTTCGTCTCCCCCTTCGCCGTGCTCATCGCGATGGTCGGGGGCGCCCTGGCCGCTGCCGGCGTGCTGGCCACTGCGACCCCGATCATCACGACCGTCGTCCGCGTCCTGCTCCGGGCGTTCGGACGTCGATCGGCGGTCGTGCGCGTGGCGGGGCGCAACCTGCTCCAGTACCCGGTGCGCTCCGGCCGAGCCGGGGTCGGTGTCCTCATCAGCACGACGGTGCTGACGATGTTCGCCGTCGCGTCCGCCTCGATGGAGGGCGCCCTCCGCGACGAGTACCGCGGCACCACGCAGTCGTCCGCGGCCACCGAGGTGATCGACGGCATCCTGCCGCTCCTCACCGTGCTCACCCTCTGCATCGCCGCGATCTCGGCCGTCGGTCTCGCCGACACCATCGCGCTCGGAGCCCGTCTGCGGCAGCGCGACCTCGCCGTGTTGCGGATCCTCGGGCTGTCGGTCCGGCGCAGTGGCCGGATGCTCCTCGCGGAGACCGGCTTGCTCGTCGGCTCCGCCACCCTCGCCGGACTCGTCGTCGGCGCGCTGCTCGGTTGGGCAGGCGTGCAGACGCTGCTGTCCTCGACGCTCAACGCTCCGCTCGTCGTCCCGCTCGCCCCCGTCTGGTTCGTCCCGGTCGTCGCGGTCGTCGTGTCCGGGCTCACCGTGGTGCTCGCGCGGCGCCCGGTCCGCCGAGCGGGCGCCGTCCCACCGTCCCAGTTCCTCACCCGATCCCTCCAGGAGTCCCAGTGACCGTCGATCCGTCCGTCCCCGCCCACACGCCCCCTCGCACTCCTCCTCGTCGGGGCCGTGCCACGATCGCCGTGCTCGTCGGCGTGGTCGCGTTCGCGGTCGCCGTCGCGGCCGTCGCCGTCCTGGCCACCGTCCGGAGCGGGAGCGTCGGCGCCTGGGTCGCTGAGCTCCAGGGCAAGGTGTCGGTCGCCCGCTACGACGACGGCCGGAGCGTCCCGACCTCGCACCGCCCCGACTGGTTCCCGGAGGGCGCGCGCGACGTGACGGTGAAGATGCCCGGTCCGACGAGCGGCACGGACGGCATCAAGCTCGACGCCGCGGTGCCGTCCGGTACGACACTCCCCACGACGTGCACGGCGAGCGGGTACTCGCAGGCCTGGGACGGTGGGGGCACCTGGCCCACCTTCGGTGCGGGCGACATCCGCGCCTGCGGTGACTGGCGGGCAGTCCTCCGGGACGACCACCTCTACCTCTGGAGGTGATGCGGCGCCGCCGCGGTCAGCGCCCCACGTCGCGCCGGTGCCGTTGCGCGGCGCGCAGCACCTCGCGCGCGCGGTCGCTCGCGGCTTCGGCCTCGTCGCGGGCCTGCTCCAGGCGCTCGATCTCCGCGGCGGCGTCGGCGAGTCGGCGCTCGAGGTCGGCGCGGCGTTCCTCCGCCGACTCGAGGTCCGCCTCGGCGGCGTCCAGCGCGGCGTCGGCTTCGCGGGACTCGTGGCGGGCCTCCGTCTCGGCCTGACGGGCGGCGCGCCGTGCGGCCACGGGGTCGACACCGCGATCCTGCTGCCGCCCCGCCGACCGTCGGCGCTCCGGTGCGTCCTGGGCGTCCGGCTCCGGGTCCGGCCCCGGCCGTGCGTCGGCCTCCGGCTCCGGCTGCGGGTCGGATTGCGGCTCCGGCTTCCGGGAGGCGCGGCTCGTCCCCCGCGGTCGCCGTGCGCTGGTGATCGGGATCGGTTCCGCGTCGGCACCGGCCCACGCGTCCGGCACCGCATCGGGGTCGGCGAGCGCCCCGTCGAGGTCGACGTCGTCGAACCCGGCGCTCTCGAGCGGCCGGACGAGCAGGCCCGACCGGACCGCCGCGCCGGCGTGCGGGTCGGCCATGGCCGCCTCGATCGTGGCGCGCACCTGGTCGAGGACGGCCGGTGTCGCGGGGTGCCCGGCGTCCGAGGCGAGGTCGGCAGCCGCCTGGGCGAGCGCGTCCACCAGGTCGGAGCGCTGGCGTCTCAGGTCGCGGATGGCCGCCGGGTCGGCGTTCGCCTGGGCTTGACGGATCGCCGGACCGAGGTCGACCGCCTCGTCGAGCGCGCCCTCGTGCGCGAGCAGGTCGATCAGCCATGCGGCGGGTGCGGGCTTCCGGAGCCCACCGATCACCGCCGCCAGCTCGCGGTCGTCCTTCCGGACGGCGCGCTGTCGAGTGGTGCGCTCCCGGATGAAGTCCGCGGGCGCGACGAGGAGCAGTTCCCTCGCCTCGTCCGCGAACCCCATGCGACCAGCTTGCCCTGCACGGTTCAGTAGCGCCCGAGGCGGTCCGTTCGACGGATCGGTCCTTGTTCAGGTGCCGAGACGACGTAGCCGAGCTCGCGGAGGGCAGCAGCTGCGGCTTCTGGGTCGTCGTGCGCTCCGACCGCGGTCTGAATCGAACGAAACCGTCGTCTGCCCTCGGCGATCGCGTTCTCTGCGGTGTCTGCATGGTCGATCCCGAACTCGTGGACGAGCATCTCCAGGACGTCCTCGAGCGACGGCCGGTGCCGGTGTCCACCGAGCGGGAAGTGCAGCGTCGAGATCCGCGTGATCTTCCCCTTCGCTGCGTCCTTCGACCGGCGCTTGCCACGGTTCGTGCGCGCCATGAGCATCGCCCAGACCACCTCGTCGCGATGGGCGTGGATGTTCAAGTGCGAGACCGGAACCGAACCGTGGGCATCACGCACGTAGTCGTAGTGGAAGAACGGTTCGCTGATTTTCTCGATCCGCACGGTGAACGCGGACTGCTCGACGGCGAGGTAGTTCCCCGCTGTGTTCCACCGGCAACGGAACTGCACGAGGAGTCGGAACAGGACATCGCCGTCGACCGTCAACGGCACTCCGAGTGGCTCCGATTGTGAGATCGAGACCTGCGGGCGCGAACGAGAGGTGCCGACCTTGACCTCGAACCCAACCGGGAACCCCACGACCGCGGTCAGCGTGTCCATCAACTCCTGCGCGAAGCCCTGCACACGCTCAGTGAGCTCGACCGACGCGTCAGTCATCACCTTCGAGGAAGTCGAGCTCGTCCAACGCACGGAGGATCGACTGCTCCTCGGGGTCGAGCTGGAAGGTCTCGCCCTTCTCGCGGAGCTCATCGAGCGACATGTGAGCTCGTGCGAGGAGGTCGTTCCGCTGCGTCGCGATCGAGCGGCTGTTCAAGAACGTCACGGTGGGCACCATGTCGGCTCCTCTCCTTCTTGCCTCAGACCATAGTGCCGCTTGCCCCCGACACAACGTTGTCGGGATGCACGGCGGTCGAGATGGTCTCCGGGCCCCGACCGCCGCGCGCTCCGCTACCAGTCGTGGACGGTGCCGTCCGCCAGGCGGTTGAACGGCAGGTAGGCCTGCTCGTAGGGGTACTTCCCCGCCTCGTCGACGTCGAGCGAGACCCCGAGTCCCGGTTCGTCGCCCGGGTGCAGGTACCCGTCGGTGAAGGTGAAGGTCTGCCGGAACACCTGGTTCGTCTTCGGCCCGTGCTGCATGTACTCCTGGATGCCGAAGTTGTGGATCGCGAGCCCGAGGTGCATCTGGGCCGCGAGACCCACCGGAGAGATGTCGGTCGGCCCGTGGAACCCGGACTTGATCTGGTACATCGCGGCGTAGTCCATCGTCTTCCGCAGCGGCGAGATCCCGCCCATGTGCGTCACGGCGCCTCGGACGTAGTCGATGAGCTGGTCGCGGATGATGTCCTTGAAGTCCCAGATCGTGTTGAACACCTCACCGATCGCGAGCGGCGTCGTGGTGTGCTGCCGGACGAGCTTGAGCGCTTCCTGGTTCTCGGCGGGGGTGCAGTCCTCGAGCCAGAACAGGTCGTACGGCTCGAGCGACTTCCCGAGCTTGGCGGCCTGCAGCGGCGTCATCCGGTGGTGCCCGTCGTGCAGCAGCGGGAGTTCGGGACCGAACTCGTTGCGGACGGCCTCGAACACCGTCGGGACGTGGCGGAGGTAGGCGCGGGTGTCCCAGTCCTCCATCGCGGGGAACGCACCACGCTGCGCCGGCTCGAAGTCGTACCGGACGCCGCTGTTGCCCTCGCTCGTCTTGTTCGAGGCGATGCCGTAGATCGACTCGAGCCCGGGGACGCCGGTCTGCACGCGGATCGATCGGTAGCCCTCGGCCTGGTGCTCACGGATCGAGTCGAACAGCTCGGGCAGCTCCTTGCCGGAGGCGTGCCCGTACGCCATGAGCCCGGTGCGCGATGCACCACCGAGGAGTTGGTACACGGGCATCCCGGCGACCTTGCCCTTGATGTCCCAGAGCGCCATGTCGACGGCGGCGATCGCGGCCATCGTCACCGGGCCGCGGCGCCAGTACGACGATCGGTAGAGGAACTGCCAGGCGTCCTCGATGCGGCTCGCGTCACGCCCGACCAGCAACGGCACGACGTGCTCGGACAGGTACGCGGCGACGGCGAGCTCCCGCCCGTTGAGGGTGGCGTCGCCGAGTCCGGTGACACCGTCGGCCGTCGTGATCTTCAGCGTCACGAAGTTCCGGTTCGGGCTCGTGACGATGACCTCGGCCCGGTCGATCAGCTGCCCACGGTCGGTCGACGCCCACGTGTCCGGACGCCCCGCGGTGGGGTCGGTCGCGGCGCCGGAGTCGGCGGCACCCGGCACCGGGGCCGCGGGGTTCGTGGTCGTGTCGGTCATGCGTGGACTCCTTCGTCGGTCGGGGTGCGGGCCGCGGTGTCACGGGCGGCCCGGATGCGGTCGGCCGCTGCGGTGATCGCGGCGACCACAGGGGTGGTGTCGAGGTCGGGGGCGACGGCGCGCAGCACGTCGTGCACGTCCGAGTCTGGCCCGGGCGCGCTCGCGTCGTCCACCAGCTCGGGCTGCAGCGTCAGGTGGAGCCACCACGCTGCGAGCGCCGTCGCCGCGCCCGCGCCGATCCCCGCGGACGGGTCCCGCTCGAGTCGTCGGCGGAGCACGTCGACGACGCGGACGGGGAGCTTCTCGGACCCGCCCGAGGCGATCTGGCGGAGCGTGTGCCGGATGCGCGGGTTCGCGAACCGGTCCACGAGGGCGGCGCGGGCGGCGTGGACCTCCTGCGTGCCGAGGGGCAGCTCGCGGGCCGCCTCGTCCCAGAGGTCGTCGACGGCGGCGCGGCAGACCGGGTCGGCCATCGCCGACGCGACGGTCTCGTGGCCGAGCAGGAGGCCGAGGTACGCGAGGAGCGAGTGGGAGCCGTTGAGCAGCCACAGCTTCCGCTGCTCGTACGGGGTGACGTCGTCGACGATCCGGACACCGGCGGTCTCCCACGCGGGTCGTCCGACCGCGTCGAAGGCGTCCTCGAGCACCCATTCGGCGAACGGTTCGGTGACGACCGGGACGCGGTCGCCCGGCAGCGCGCCATCGAGGTGCGCCAGCCCGTCGACGTCCGTGGCGGTGGTGGCCGGCGTGATGCGGTCGACCATCGAGCTCGGGAAGGCGACGTTCGACCCGACCCACGTCCGCAGCTCGTCGTCGGTGATCGCGTCGAGCACGGCACGGCGCAGCACCTCGCCGTTGTGCGTCAGGTTGTCGAGGCTGACGAGGGCGATCGGTCCGGCACCGGTGATCCGTCGTGCGTCGAGTCCGGCGACCAGTCGTGCCGGGACGTCGGAGTCCGGGCGGTACCCGTTCTCGGTGACGGTGAGCGTGACGATCGTGGTGTCCGGGGACCCGATCGTCCGCAGCCAGGCCTCGTCGTCGCTGCCCGGGTGCGCCGCGACGATCGTGTCGAGCACCTCGGCGGTGTCACCGTCGGCGGCACGCGTGACGAGGGTGTAGCGGCAGCCCTGCGCGGTCAGGGCATCCGCCGCCGCGGGCGACCTGCCCGTGAAGGCGGTGATGCCCCACGGCTCCCCCTCGGCGTGCGCCGTGTACCAGGCGAGGTGGGCGCGGGCGAACGCCCCCACCCCGAGGTGGGCGATGCCGGGCCGTCGGTCGGTCATGCCGACACCGGGACGAGTGACCGCAGGTAGGCCAGGTTGTCGGCGGTCCGCACTTCGAGCGGCAGGTCGGTCGAGAAGTCCTCGATGGTCACCCACCCGTCGTAGCCGGCCTGTCGGAGCGCGTCGAGGTACTCGGACACCGATGCCTGGCCGGTGCGCAGCGGCGCCCACTCGTTCTGCCAGACCACGGAGCCGTCGTCGCGGGTGTCGCCGGTGTCCACCCACCGGGCGTTCTTCACGTGGGCGTGTGCGAGGTAGGGGCCGAGGAGCTCGAACGCGGCGAGGTGGTCCTCCTGCCCCTCGATGACGAGGTTGCCGAGGTCGTGGATGACGCCCACGTGCTGCGGGTCGAGGCCGTCGACGAGCCGGAGCGCCGCCGACGCCGACGGGGTGATCGTCATGTGGTGGAGTTCGACCAGTGCCTTGACGCCGAGGTCGGCCGCCCGGTCCGCGATCCACTCGAGGTCGGCCCGGGTGCGGTCGAAGATCTGCGTGTAGGTCTCGCCGGTCTGTTCCTTCACGGTGCGGTACATCGGCATGGTCACCCGGACCTGGCGCGCCCCGAGCTCCGAGGTCACCCGGAGCATCGTCTCGACGCCCTCGTGGTCGGAAGCCTGCTGGTACCCGCCGATCCCCGAGTACTCGAGCCCGGCGCCGTCGGTGATCCGGGCGATGTCCCCCACGTGCTCGGTGATGCCGGTGAACTGCCACGTCGAGTTGTTCCCCGCCCAGAACGAGCGCCCGGCGGGGACGGTCGCCCCGTCGGCGGGTCGGTCGTCGACGATGCGCCACTCGATCCCGTCCCAGCCCTGGGCAGCGAGCGTCTCGGCTGCCTCGGTGGGGGTCCAGTCGGGGGTGGAGGCGGTGAACACGGAGAACTTCATCGGGTCGCTCCTTCGGGTGTGGTGTCATCGGTGCGGGCGGCGACGACCGGGACGACGTCGTCGTACGCGCCGTCGATGACGTCGTCGATCCGGACCGGCTGCCCGAGCGTCGCGCTGACGTACAGGCCGCGGACGGTGGCGAGCGAGACGAGCGCGGCGTCCACGGTGACGCCGGGGTCCCGCCCTTCCCGGATCGCACCGACGATGTCGGTGTACTGCCGGGCGTGACCGGCGGCGAAGTGGTCGGCTTCGGCGGGGCCGCCGACCACGTGCTCCGGCGGCACGACCTGGTCCTTCTGGTCGACGGCGTCGGCGACGGCCGTGGCGTTGGCCGTCGTCGATGCCGACTCGAGCGTCGCCGTGTCCGGCGCGATGTGGAAGTACGCGAGCCGGTCGTCGTCGACGATCGCCGACCCGTGGGTGCCGTAGACGGCGTAGCGCGCGGAGAGCCCCGGGTACGCGGCGGTCGTGCAGTGGATGACGCCGAGTGCCCCGCCCGCGAACCGGACGGTGGCGACGGCGGTGTCCTCGACCTCGATCCGGTCGTGCGCGAGCAGCGCGGTCTGGGCGGAGATCTCCACCGGGCGGCCGAGCGCCCAGACGAGCAGGTCGACGGTGTGCACGCCCTGGTTCATCACCGCGCCGCCCCCGTCGAGCTCCCAGGTCCCCCGCCAGTCGCCGGAGTCGTAGTAGCCCTGCGACCGGTACCAGGCGACGCTCGCGACGCCCGACGTGACGGTGCCGAACCCGCCGTCGTGCGCCGCGCCCGCGACCACGACCGAGGCCGGGTCGAAGCGGTGCTGACTGATGACGCTGGTGACGAGCCCGCGCGCCCTCGCCTCGGACGCGAGCCGGGCGATCTCGCGGGCCCGGGGCATGGTGGTGTCGAGCGGCTTCTCGATGACGACGTGCTTGCCCGCGGCGAGCGCTGCCTCGGCCAGCTGGACGTGCATGCCGGACGGCGAGCAGATCGCGACGACGTCGATGTCGGTCGCGGCGATGGCCTCGTCGATGGTCGAGGTCGTGACCGGCCGGGCGACGCCCATCGCCTCGACCTCGTCTGCGGCACCGGTGGCTGCGGCCGGGATCGCGTCGACGAGCGCGACGACCTCGAGGTCGGGGTGGTGCACGGCGACCTTCGCGTGGTGGCGGCCGATGACGCCCGCGCCGACGACGGCGAGCTTGAGCGGGGTTTGGTCGGTCATCGCAGGGTGACTCCGATCTGGTCGGTGAGCTTCCGGAGGGCACGGCCGGCACGGCCGAAGGCGGCGGGTCCGGAGAACCCGCCGAGGTGGGTGAAGTCGCTGAGGTGGGGTTCGAGGGAGGCATAGCCGCCGTACCCGGCGTCCCGCAGCGCGGTCAGGGTCTCGAGGAGCTCGCCGTCCCCCTCGCCCGCGGGCACCACGGAGGAGTCGGCGGACAGGGCGTCCTTCACCTGGAGGTAGTCGACGTACGGCGCCAGCTGGGCCCAGCCGTCGGTGTACGGCCGGACCCCGCACTGCACGTAGTTCGCGTTGTCCCAGGCGAGCCGGAGCGAGGACGACCCGACGCTCTCGACGATGTCGAGCACGCGCGAGGGGACGTCGCCGTAGATGTCCTTCTCGTTCTCGTGCAGGAGCGTGACGCCTTCGCGGGCGGCGAGTTCGGCGAGTGCCCGCATCCGGACGAGCACGTCGTCGCGGACGTCCTCGGGGGCGCGGCCCGGGAAGTAGAAGGAGAAGATCCGGATGTTCGTCGTGCCGAGCGCGTGGGCCGCCGCGATCGCGCGCCCGAGCCGGTCGACCTCGTGCTCGACGGGCTCGTCGACGGCGACCTTGCCGATCGGCGAGGCGATGGCGGAGACGGTCTGGCCGCGTTCCTCGAACATGCGGTGCAGGCCGGCGAGCTGGTCCTCGTCGAGGTCGACGACGTTCACCCCCCACGCACTGCGGACCTCGATGGCGCTCGCTCCGAGCGCCTGCAGGACCGCCACCTGGACGGCGGGGTCGGCGTCGATCTCGTCGCCGAACCCGGAGAGTTCCCAACTGGGCTGGGTCATTGCATTCCCTTCATGGTGACCGGAAGACCAGCCTGGAGGCGCGGGGCGGCCTGGCACCGCGCCTCCAGTCGGTCTGTGGAGGACTGGCGCTACTTCACAGAGCCGGCGGTGAGACCGCCGACCAGGTACCGCTGGAAGATCAGGTAGAGCGCGACGACGGGCACGGCACACACGATCGAGGCGGCCATCATCTGGCCGTAGATCGGCACGGCACCGCCCTCCTGCGTCGTGCCGAGCACCTGCAGGACGACGGCGACCGTGCGGGTGTTCGGGGTCGTCATGATCGTGGAGAACAGGACGTCGTTCCAGCCGAGCAGGAAGGCGAAGATCGCCGACACGACGATGCCCGGCCAGGACAGCGGGAGCACGACGCTCCGCAGGATCCGGGTGCTCGAGGCGCCGTCGATGCGGGCGGCCTCCTCGAGCTCCTTCGGCAGGCCGCGCAGGTAGGTGACCATGACCCAGGTCGAGAACGGCAGGGCGAACGTCAGGTAGGTGACGAACAGCCCCCAGCGGGTGCCGATGATCTGGACGCCGGTCGCGCTCGCGATGTTCGAGAACACGACGAACACGGGCAGGAGGAGGAGCGTTCCCGGGATCGATTGCAGGGCCAGGAGTCCGCGGAGGATCGTCAGTCGGCCGAGGAACCGGAACCGGACGAGGACGTACGCGGTGGACACCGCCAGGGCGGCACTCGCGACGGCGACCGCGCCGGCCGTCAGCATCGAGTTGACCAGGCCGCTCCCCAGCGCGACCGTCGACCAGATGTCCACGTAGTTCGACAGCGTGAACTCGGAGGGGAAGTACTCGCCCCGCGCCACCGCGACGTCGGAGTTCACCGACCCGAACAGGATGTAGAGCACCGGGACGGCGATGAACGCGATGATCACCGCGATGACGACGACGAGCAGCCAGCGCGGCAACAACCGCGTGACGTCGGTGTCGTAGGGGCGCCGTGGCCGGCGGCTGTTCCGCGGCGCGGTGATGCTCTCGGTGAGGGTGGCGGTCGGTCGGGTCCTCGTGGTGCTGAAGGCGCTCATGCTCGGGCTCCGTCGATGTCGGCTGCTGCTGCCGGGGTGGCTCCGGCGAGGGTCCGTCGGTCGGCGCGACGCTGCTTCCGGTCGGGGCCCGCGTCGTCACCGGTGTCGAGCTTCACGGCCCGGAGGTAGACGAACAGCGGGATCGCGACGATCACGAGCGAGCAGATCGCCATCGCCGCGGACAGGCCGAAGCGGAACGACTGGAAGCTCGCGATGTACGTCAGGACTGGCATCACCTCGACGCTCGACGGCAGCGGGATGCCGAAGAGCACGAACGGCAGGGTGAAGTTGTTGATGTTGTGCAGGATCGCGATGATCACCGCGAGGCTGAGCGGGCCGCGGAGGTACGGGAAGATGATGTACCGCAGCTTCGCCCACCAGGTCACCCCGTCGAGCGCGGCGGCCTCGTGCACCTCGTTGTCCACGGCCTGCAGCCCGGCGAGGGACAGCAGGTAGACGAACGGCCAGCTCGTCCACACCATGACGCCGGCGAGCGCCCAGTACGAGGCCGAGCCGTTCAGCCAGAGCACGTCGGTGTGGAGGATCGAGTTCACCACGCCCTGCGGCTGGAGCATGGTCCGGAAGAAGGTGCCGACGACGAACGCCGGGAGCACGTACGGGATCAGGTAGACCGACCGGACGAGCCCGCGGCCGGGGAACCGGTTCTGCGTCGAGATCGCGGCCGCGACGCCGATCGGGACCGTCACCGCCGTGACCAGCACGGACAGGGACGCCGAGATCCAGATCGAGTGCAGCAGCGGCGAGTCGGTGAACGCCTCGACGAAGTTCGCGAGTCCGACGAACGGCGCACTGAACCACTGCCGCAGCGTGTACTGGTCGAGGTCGAGCATCGCGATGTACACGCCCACCAGGAGCGGCACCACGATCACGGCGAGCATGAGCACACCGCCGGGCAGGAGCATCCAGAGCGGGCGCTCCCGCTTGTACAGCGGCGTCTTCCCGACGGGCCGGACCTCGTGGTGTCGCGAGCGCTGCGGGCCGGGTCGGGTCTGCGTGGCGGTCATCACAGACCTCCGTTCTTCTGACGGTCGAGCGTGGACTGGGCGTCCTGCTGTGCTGCCCGCAGGCGCTTGCGGAGTTGGTCGTCGCTGACCTCGCCGCTCTTGAGCGACGGGATGGACTGCACGACGACGTCGACGAGCGAGAGTTGGATGTCCGACCAGGCGCCGGTGAACGCCGTCGGTTTCGAGAGCTTGCCAGCGTCGATGATGGGCTTCAGCTGCGGGTCGTCCGCCGCGAGCCGGGCGGCGGCGGCGGCGTTCGTCGGCAGGTTGCCGAAGAGTCGGTAGTACTCGAGCTGGGCCTTCGGCGTGCTGAGCTGCTTGATGAAGTCGAACGACAGGTCCTGCTTCGTGCCGTAGTCGGCCACGACCCAGTTGTCGCCGGACAGGATGCTCGCGGCCTCGATGCCGTTGCTCGGGCGTTCGGTCGCGCCGGGCGGCACCGTCGGCAGGAGGGCGAACTCGTACTTGCCGTCCACCGGGGTGCCCTTGAAGGAGTTGATGGCGGTCGTCGTCGTCATCGGGAAGAACGCGGCCTTGCCCTCGGTGAACTGGGCGAGGGCCTGCGCGTTGTTCCAGCCGATCGCGGCCTTGTCGACGACACCGTCCTTCGTCACCCAGTCGAAGTAGGTGCGGTAGGCGTTCTGGACGGCCTCCGAGTCGATCTCGGCCTTGCCGCTCTTCGAGACGATCGTGTTGCCAGCGTTCTCGGCCATGCCCCAGATGAACTTCCACGGGTCGAAGCCGTCCGCGTAGGCGATCGCGAGACCGTGGTGGCCGTTCCCGGTCGTGGCCTTCGCGTCGGCGGTGAGCTGGTCCCACGTGGTCGGCATCTCGGTGATGCCCGCCTGTCGGAGCAGGTCCGTGTTGACCGCCATCACGAACGGGCGGCTGGCGAACGGGATGCCGATCTGCTTCGAGGGGCTCGGGCCGGAGATGCCGAACGAGGCCGGGTCGAACTGGTCCTTCCCGCCGACGGCCCGCCACTGCTGCTCACCCATCTCGACGAAGGCGCCGGTGGCGTACGCGGTCGGCGTGAACGTGCTGCCGATGGCGTAGACGTCGGGGCCCTGGCCGGAGATGACGCTCGTCTGGATGGCGGTGAGTTCCTCCTGGGCCGACGCGTAGGTCTCCCACTGGATGTCCGCGCCCGTGGTCCGCTTGAACTCGGCGGCGGTCTCCTGCTGCCACTGCTTGCGTTGCTGCGGGTAGGTGGTGTCCGCGCCCATCATGACGCGGAGGGTGTGCGGGTCGTCGCCGCTGCCGTTCACCACGGCGCATCCCTGGAGGGACAGTGCGGCGAGGGCGACCACGGCCACGGCACCGATCAGGGTGCGTGTCCTGAGTCTTCCTGTGCTCATGCGGGGGTTTCCTCCTCGAGACCTCCACCCGGGAGCGACGCTGCTGCCCGGGCGCCGGGCTGCGTTGCCTCCGGCGTGGCCACCACTGTTGCGGCCGTGGCAACATCCGGCAACCGGTTGCCACTTGTTGCCACGGCGGCCTACGGTCGCTCCCGTGACCGACACCGACACCGCCCGGCGGGTGACCATCCGCGACATCGCCGACGCGACCGGGGTCGCCCCGTCGACCGTGTCCCGGGCGCTCTCCCTGCCCGACCGGGTCAACCACGCGACGCAGCAGCGCATCCAGCAGGCCGCCCGGGAGCTCGGCTACGTCCCGAACTCGCAGGCCCGTGCGCTCACGTCGGGACGGACCCGCGCGGTCGCGGTCCTCGTGTCGGACATCACCAACCCGTTCTACTTCGACGTGATCCGCGGCACGCAGCACCAGCTCGCCGGCGCCGGCTGGACCCAGCTCCTCGTCGACACCGAGGAGTCCGCGGACGCCGAGATGGCCGCCCTCAGCGCGATCGCCGGGAAGGCCGACGGCGCCGTGCTCACCGCGTCCCGCCTGTCCGACGCGCAGATCGCACGGTTCGCCGAACGGACCCCGCTCGTCGTCGTGAACCGCCGCCCCGCCGGGGTGCCGTCGGTCCTCATCGACACCCCCGGCGGCGTCGAGCAGGCCGTGCAACACCTCGTGTCGCTCGGACACCGGGACGTCCTGTACGTCGCCGGCCCGGACAGCTCCTGGTCGAACGAACGTCGGTGGCGGGCCCTCGTCCGCGTGGCGAAACGGCTCGGCATCCGCGTCGCACGGATCGGCCCGCACGCGCCGTTCGTCGACTCCGGAGCGGCAGCCGCGGACGCCGCCGTGCACGCCGGCGCCACCGCGTGCATCGCGTTCAACGACCTCATCGCCATCGGCATGCTCACCCGACTGCGGGAGCGCGGTGTGCGCGTGCCCGAGGACATGAGCATCGTCGGCTGCGACGACATCTTCGGCGCCGACTTCTGCAACCCACCACTCACCACGATGACGTCGCCGATCGAGCGCGCCGGCCGCGTGGCGATCCGGATGCTGCTCGGCCGACTCGGTGCCATCCCCGCGGACGAACTGCCCGGTGAGCACATGAGCGGCGCGGTCGCCCTGCCCACCCACCTGACCGTGCGCGAGTCCACCGGCCCGGCGCCGACCTCGCCCCGCCGCCCGTCCTGAAGGAGTCGACGATGACCCACACCAGCACCGCCACCCCGCTCGCCCCGCACCCGGACCGGCTCTTCGCCGCCGACCCGGGAGCGCGAGCGGTCGCGCGGACCGTCTACGACGCCGTCAAGGACGCACCGATCATCTCCCCGCACGGCCACGTCGACGCCGCGCTCATCGCGGACGACCAGCCGTTCCCGGACCCCGCAGCGCTCCTCATCACGCCCGACCACTACGTCCTGCGACTCCTGCACGCCAACGGCGTCGGACTGGAGGCGCTGGGTCGCGCCGACCTGTCGGGAACCGCCACCGTGCCTCCAGGCCGCGCGATCTGGCGGACGCTGGCGGAGCACTGGGACGACTTCCTCGCCACCCCCGTCCGCTACTGGTTCGAGACCGAGCTCCACGACGTCTTCGGCCTCACCGAGCAGCCGTCAGCCGCGAACGCGGACGCCCAGTACGACCACCTCGCGGAGCTGCTGGCCACGCCCGCGTTCCGGCCACGCGCCCTGTTCGACGCCTTCGGGATCGAGGTGCTCGCCACCACGGACGACCCCACGGCCGACCTGGAGGCGCACGCCCGGTTGGCAGCCGACCCCACCTTCACCGGACGGGTGCTCCCCACCTTCCGCGCGGACGCCGTCTTCGACCCGTCACGATCGGACTGGAGGCGCGTGGTCGCGTCGATCGGCGAGGCCGCCGGGATCGACACGGGCACCCACGACGGGCTGCTCGCGGCACTCCGCGCTCGTCGCCGGTACTTCATCGAGCACGGCGCGACCGCGACCGACACCGGGGTCCTCGACGCCGGGTCGACGCCGTTGCCCGCTGCCGCCCGTGAGCGGATCCACGCGGCGGCGCTGCGCGACCCGGCGTCCGTGTCGGACGCCGACGCCACCGCGTACCGGCACGACATGCTCTACCGGTGGGCGGAGATGAGCGTCGACGACGGCCTCGTCATGCAACTCCACCCGGGGGTGCACCGGAACCACCACACCCCGACCCTGGATCGCTTCGGGCCGGACACCGGACACGACCTCCCCGCCGTCGGGTCGTTCACAGAACCGCTCCGCCCACTGCTCGAGTCGTTCGGCACCGCACCCGGGTTCCACCTCGTGCTCTTCACGGTCGACGAGACCGTGTTCTCGCGCGAGATCGGCCCGCTCGCCGGGTTCTACCCGGCCGTGTACGCCGGGGCGCCCTGGTGGTTCATCGACACCCCCGCGGCTATCGGACGGTACCGCGCGGCGATCACGGACTCGGCCTCGTTCACGAAGACCTCCGGGTTCATCGACGACACCCGGGCGTACTGCTCCATCCCCGCCCGGCACGACATGGCACGTCGAGCGGACGCGGCCTACCTGGCGTCCCTCGTCGTCACGCACCAGGTCTCCGAGGAGGACGCGGTGCGCACCGCGCAGCGGATCGTGTCGGACATCCCGCGGGCGACGTTCAAGCTCTGAGCGCAGTCCACTCGCGGAGCCGCCCCAGCGCAGCACGGATCTCGGCCTCGGCGACCAGCGGGTCCGTCGACCGCTGCCGTGGCGCTACGGTCGATGAGTGGAGCGCGAGATTGCCGCTGCGTACGCGGCTCGGGCCGCCGAGTACACGGACCTGCTCGGCACGATGGACGCTGTCCACCCACACGATCGGGACTTCGTCGAACGATGGGCAGACGGTTGCGACGGCCCGGTCCTCGACGCCGGGTGCGGCCCGGGGCACTGGACCGCGCACCTTGCACAGCGCGGGACCGCCGCCATCGGTCTCGACGCCGTACCCGACTTCATCCAGCGTGCCCGCGGGCGTGCACCCGGCGTTCCGTTCCGGGTGGCGACACTGGAGGCGACGGGATTCGGTTCGAGCAGTTTCGCCGGCGTGCTGTCCTGGTACTCGTTGATCCACCACGAACCAGATCGGATCCACGAACCGCTCGACGAGTTCACGAGGATCATCCGGCCCGGAGGGCGGCTGCTGCTCGGGTTCTTCGAGGGGACGGCCGTGCAACCGTTCGATCACGCGGTGACGACGGCGTACCGCTGGCCGATCGATCGGATGGCGGGTGCCCTCGCTGCGCACGGGTTCGAGGTCACCGACGTCCAGCGCCGGACCATCGCCGGGAAGCGCCCGCACGCTGCGGTCGCCGCGGTCAGACCGTGACGGAGGTCACGGGTGCCAGCCGGGCGTGACGAGGCCGGTCTCGTAGGCGAAGACGACGAGCTGGGCGCGGTCCCGGGCGCCGAGCTTGATCATCGCCCGCGAGACGTGGGTCTTCGTGGTCATCGGGCTGATGAACAGACGCTCGGCGATCTCCGTGTTCGTCAGGCCGATGGCGACGAGCTGCATCACCTGGCGCTCGCGGTCGGTCAGGACGTCCAGCTCCGGCGCGAGGGACGCCGGCTTCGCGTGGGTCGCGTACGCCTCGATCAGGGAGCGGGTCGCCCGGGGTGAGAGCAGGGACTCCCCCGCCACGACCGTCCGTACGGCACGGAGCAGTTCGGCCGGCTCGGTGTCCTTCACGAGGAACCCGGCAGCACCGCCGCGGATGGCTTCGAACACGTAGTCGTCTTCCTCGAACGTGGTGAGGATGACCACGTGCACCCCGGCGAGCTCCGGGTCGGCCGAGATCTGCTGTGTCGCTTCGAGCCCGTCGACCCCCGGCATGCGGATGTCCATGAGGACGACGTGCGGTCGTTCCCGTCGAGCGACGTCGACGGCTGTGGCACCGTCGCCGGCTTCACCGACGACGCTCATCCCCGGCTCGGCATCGACGAGCGCACGGAGCCCGGCACGGACGAGCACCTGGTCGTCGACGAGCAGGACGCGGATCGGGTCGGGGGCGTCTGTGTCGGTGGTCATGCGAGGTCCTCTGCGTCGATGGTGATGACGGGGAGACGAGCAGCGACCCGCCAGCCACCGTCCGTCGTCGGGCCGGCCGTGAGCGTCCCGCCGACCGCGACTGCGCGCTCTCGCATGCCGATCAGCCCGTTGCCGGAGGGCGCGAGCGGGGGCGTCGTCGTCCGACCCGGCGCCGGCGGAGAGGACGGGTGGTCCTCGACCACGAGGTCGACCACGTCCGGCCCGACCGAGATGGTCACGACCGCCCGGTGGTCCGCCGCGTGCTTCATCACGTTCGTGATCGACTCCTGCACGATGCGGAAGGCGTTCCGGTCCGTGACACCGGGCACGGTCGACGGATCGCCCGTGGTGGTCGCGGTGACGTCGACCCCGGCGGCCCGAGCGCGTGCCACCAGGTCCGGCACGCGGTCGAGGCCTGCCGTCGGGTGCCGCTCGGGACCCTCGGCGGCGGTCGTGCCGTCGACGGAACGGAGCACCCCGAGGATCGTGCGGAGTTCGACGAGCGCGTCCCGGCTGGAGTCGCGGATGTTCGCCAGGGAGTCCTTCGTGGGGCCGGGCAGGTCCGCACCGAGGTGCAGCGCCACGCCGGCCTGGAGGTTGATGAGCGACATGCTGTGCGCCACGGAGTCGTGGAGCTCTCGCGCGATGCGGACCCGTTCCTGTCCGGCGCGACGCCGCTCGGCCTCAGCACGCTGGCGTCGCCGTTCGGCGACGCGTTCGACGCGGACCCGCACGAGTTCGGCCACCGCGATCGTCACCGTGACCCACGCGACACAGAGCAGGAGCGCGTTCAGGTCGTAGGCCGGCGAGCGGCCGAGGGCCACGTCCGCCGACGGCAGGACGAGGACCGACACCACAGCGGTCCCCACGACCAACGATCGGTGTCCGCGGAGCCAGGCGTTGACGAGCGCCATGGTCAGCGCAGCGACGAACGGACCACGCGGGCTGACGACGAGGGCATAGCCGATGGTCGTTGCCGCCGTCGCCACGAGCAGCGCGCGTGGCCAGCGCCAACGCCACGGCAGGACGAGCACGCCGGCGACGAGCAGCGTGAGGCCGAGGGCCCCGACGTGGACGGGTTCGACGGCGCCGACGAACCCGTGAGCGGCCCACGGCGGGCCACCCACGCCAGCGCGCCGCCCGGCGCCGGTCGCGACGTGCGACGCCACCAGCGTGCCGACAATCTGGACGACCGCGACCGGCAGGACCCGTCCGACGCGCGCGAACCGTCGGCGTCGGGCCCAGCGGGCGTCATCGCCCACCGGCTCGGTGGCGGTCGTCGGGGTGTCCATGGATCGAGCCTAGGGTCGGGCCCCGGACGGGACATCGGGCGCTCGCACGACCTGTGGACTACTCCCCCGGGAGTAGTCGGATGTGGAGGACTGCCCGGCGTACGTCGGCGGGAGCAGGGGGAAGTGAGGATCCGAGGGTGACGCGTGACGCGCCTCCAGGCCGGACGCTGGAAGGGTCGCGACAGCGGCGACGAAACCGACCACAGGAGGTCACCATGCTCACCACCATCGCTGCCACCGGGCCGTACTGGCACGGCGGCGGGTTCCCGTTCTTCGTGTTCCCCGCGTTCTTCTTCTTCGCGTTCCTCGTCGTGTTCCTGGTGTTCGGGGTGGCCCGGCGCGGGAGCTGGCGCGCCCGATCGGACGCGCGATCGGTCCTCGCCGACCGGTTCGCGCGCGGCGACATCGACGCCGAGGAGTACCGCTCGCGGTTGTCCGAGCTCAGCCGGAAGTGACCTGGAGTGCGGCGAGGATCGCCGTCACCGTGTCGTCGACCGAGCCCTCGATCGACACGGTGACGGCGGCTTCGTCCGGCTCCGGGCGTTCGAGGGTGGCGAACTGGGAGTCGAGCAGCGACGTCGGCATGTACTCGTGGTGACGGTGCGACTGCCGCTCGGCGATGAGGTCGTGCGAGCCGTCGAGGAACGCGATGACGAGCCCCGGGGCCGCAGCGCGGAGACGGTCACGATAGACGCGCTTGAGCGCCGAGTTCGCCATCACGCATCGGCTGCCGCCCGCTTCGACCGACGCGATCCGGGCAGCGCAGGCGTCGAGCCACGGCCAGCGGTCCTCGTCGGTGAGGGGGATGCCCTGCCGCATCTTCTCCTTGTTCGCGGCGGGGTGCAGGTCGTCCGCGTCGACGAAGACGCTCGGTTCGCTCCGGGCGGCGAGGGCGTCGGCGAGGGCCTGGCCGATCGTCGACTTGCCGGACCCGGAGACCCCCATCACCAGCACGGGCGGGAGGACAACGCTCTCGGTCATCCCTCCACAGTATTGGTCCGGGTGAACACTCATCCCCAGTTGCCGTAACACCCGTGCGGTCCCAGACGGGCGACCGTAGGTTGGGTCGGGACGGCAGGACGAAGGAGACCTCGTGGCAGACAACAACGGACAGGCGAACATCGGCGTGATCGGTCTCGCCGTGATGGGCTCGAACCTCGCACGCAACCTCGCATCGCGTGAGGGCAACACCGTCGCGGTCTACAACCGCACGTACGCCCGCACCGAGGAGCTCATGAACGAGCACGGGGACGCCGGGTTCATCGCCTCCGAGTCCATCGACGACTTCGTCGCCTCGCTGTCGAAGCCGCGCACCGCGATCATCATGGTCCAAGCCGGCAAGGGCACGGACGCCGTCATCGAGCAGCTCGCGGAGCGGTTCGAGGAAGGCGACATCATCGTCGACGGCGGCAACGCCAACTTCCACGACACGATCCGCCGCGAGCACGACCTGCGCGAGAAGGGCCTCAACTTCGTCGGCACCGGCATCTCCGGCGGCGAGGAGGGCGCGCTGAAGGGCCCGTCGATCATGCCCGGCGGGTCGAAGGAAGCATGGGAGACGCTCGGTCCGATCCTGAAGTCCATCGCCGCCGTGGCCGAGGGCGAACCGTGTGTGACCCACATCGGCACGGACGGCGCCGGACACTTCGTGAAGATGGTGCACAACGGCATCGAGTACGCCGACATGCAGCTCATCGCCGAGTCCTACGACCTGCTCCGTCGCGTCGGCGGCTACTCGGTCGAGCAGCTGGTGCAGGTGTTCGACGAGTGGAACAAGGGCGACCTCGAGTCGTACCTGATCGAGATCACCGGAGAGGTCCTGAAGCAGCGGGACGCCGACACCGGCAAGCCCCTAGTCGACGTCATCCGCGACGAGGCGGGCTCGAAGGGCACCGGCGTGTGGACCGTGCAGAACGCGGTCGGGCTCGGCATCCCGGTGTCCGGCATCGGCGAAGCGGTGTTCGCGCGCGCAGTGTCGTCGAAGCCCACCCAGCGTGCCGCGGTGCAGGCATCCGTGAAGGAGCGCCCGCAGATCGCCGAGGTGCCGGACACCTTCGCCGACGACGTCCGGGCAGCGCTGTACGCGTCGAAGGTCGTGGCGTACGCACAGGGCTTCGACCTCATCATCGCCGGGGCGAAGGAGTACGGCTGGGACATCAACCTCGGCAACATCGCGAAGATCTGGCGCGGCGGCTGCATCATCCGTGCACAGTTCCTGAACCGCATCGTCGAGGCGTACGACAAGAACCCGCAGCTCGAGTCGCTGCTGGTCGACCCGTACTTCGCGAACGCCGTGGCCGAGGGCGAGGCGGCTTGGCGTCGCATCGTGGGGATCGCCGCCGCGTCCGCCATCCCCGCACCGGGCTTCTCGTCGGCCCTGGCGTACTTCGACTCCCTCGCTTCCGATCGGCTCCCCGCTGCACTCATCCAGGGGCAGCGCGACTTCTTCGGAGCGCACACCTACCAGCGCATCGACAAGGACGGCACGTTCCACACCCTCTGGTCGGACGACGACCGGCGCGAGGTCGAACAGGAACCGTCCACCCACTAGACCGCGGCGACAACCGCACCTGGGAAGGCCTCGCCGATCGGCGGGGCCTTCCGTCTGCAGGCGGACGCGATCGAGGCTCCTCCTGCGTTCTCCGGCACGCCGACTCCATCAGCCCGTTGTGATCGTCAGGACAAGCGACACCCGGTAACTGTGCGGGGTACCCGGGGCAGGTGATCCCGCCCGGCGGGGGTCGGACATCGTCTGCGAGGCGGTAGAGGCTCCTGTCATTGCAATACGTTACGTTGGAGTTCTCATTCGGAACGATCATTTCTTCCGATTCTTCAGTCGGAACCACGCGCCGGCGGCCAGAAGGATCACGCCGAATCCGATGAAGATGAGCGGCAGGGTTGGCCCGCTCGGGAGCGTTGCCAGCAAGACGCCGAAGACAGCGATGAAGACTGTGCCGCCGATCATGAGGATTATGGGCCGGTGGCCTTGCCGCTCGGTGCTGTCGTTCATGCGCACGCGAATGCTCCTCCGACGTCAATGTCCAAACGGACTCCGCAGGTGACTCGATGGCACCCTGTGCCGCTCGAACCCGCGGGCGACCCCATCCACGACGACGACTCGAACGGTTGTCGTCCGTATACGTGGTAACGCCTCCGTTAACCGCGACTCCAATCATTAACGCGATCCATGAGGACTTGCTTTGCGCGGCCATCTGGTGAGCCGTCAGCTGGCCGCGCAGCACTCATCACCGCAGCAATTAAAGTCTCTCTTTCGCGACCGTGCGATCGCCATCGGAGATACTGACCGTCCCTGACTCCGACTACGTCTTCCCGGGGGATTCGAAGTGAGCCGAAGAAGTTATGCAGGATTAATTCCTTGTTTCCAAGTTCAACCCTCATTGAGAGCCAACGGAATGTTGAAGCGCACGTCAAGAGTGCTGCAACGACAAGCGGGACGGCTGCTTTCGGCCAAACGAAGGCAAACACAACGAGCCCAGCGGCCAGAACCACCCATCCTCCCCCAGCAACCGCTCGGCTGAGCGGAGCGGCTCGCAAACTCTCCACGTTACTTGCGCCGCCGCCGACGCTCCGAGATCGCCGCGAAGGCAATCAAGGCCACGATCACTGGTACCGCCACCCACCACAGCCCCATCGCGCCTGCTGCAAACATGTTCGTCTCCGATCTAAGAGTTGGCGTACGCGGCGCCACCCGCTAGTTCAAGAGCAGAGTAGGCGCCGCCAGCGGCAGTGCCCACCGTTCGGCTGACGCCGAGCCCCGCACCGAGGCCCCCGATTCCAAGCGTTGCCACACCGAGGACCGCTGCACCACCGACCGCCGACGCCGGAGCCCCGTCAACTGCCAGCGAGGCTACGTTAGCTGCGGAGCTGGCAGCGCCAAGAGCAAGGCCGAATCCAGCACCAACACCAGTCGCCGTCAATGCCAGTGAGGCGATTCCCAAGCCGAAACTTGCAATGCCAAGCCCAGTACCCCAGGCGCTTCGGCCGCTGGCGTCCGAACCGTTGATCGGGTCGTCGCCGGCATACGCGTACCGGTTGGCGTTGTTGGGGTCGAGGGGTGCGTCGAGGGTGTCACGTTCGATCCATCCGCCGGTGATGCTGGACTGCCACCGGTAGCCGAACTTGGTGAGCCCTGTATCGGTGTTGCTTGCGCGGAGCCCGTTCTTGTACCCGTAGGGGTTCTGCTTCCACTGCGCACTCGACCCGCCCGCGGTCACGCGCTCTGCGCCATAGGAGTCGTATGAGACGGTGAAGGCGACGTCACCGGTGTCAGCGATCGCCGCGGCGGGGTTTCCGATGCCGTCCACGACGTACATGCTGGTCGTTCCATCCGAGGTCCGGAGATCCAGTGCCTGCCCAGTGGTGGGGTCGCTGATCACCGCGGCCGTCCCGGTACCGGGAGTGGTGTGGTTTGCGATCACAGCGACACCATTGCTGTCGGACGTGCCATACGTGTAGTCGTACTCCGCTCCCCCGTCCGTGGACTGGTGAAGCAGCTTGAGCATGTCAGCGCCGGCGTACTCGTACCTCGTCTCGACGCCGTCCTTGGTGGACGCGGTGAGCTGCTGGGCACCGTTGTACGTGTACGTCTCACCCGGTGCTGCGGTCATGTTGCCGACCCCGTCGTAGGAGTACCCGGTGGTGGTGATCTGTCCGACCGCGTTGAAGCTCAGCTTCTGGTCACTGATGAGTGCACCTGATGCAGCGTTCGTGGTTTTCGCTTCGGTGCGGTTCCCGGCGGAGTCGTACGTGTACGACCAGTTGGTCGGGTTCGCCCCGCCCGTCTGGGTGATCCCGGTCAGCCGGTCCGTGGGTGTGGTCCCGTCGGCTGCGAGGTAGCCGTAGTTGGTGACCTGCCCGGTGATGTTGTCCTTGGACCACTGCAGCTTGTCGCGGTCGTTGACCGTGGACGCGGTGCAGTCCGGTGCCGTGGTCGATGCGACGTAGCAGTAGCTGGCGTCGACGACGGCGGTCGGGTTGCTGCTGTCTGCCCAGGCCTGCACCTTCGTGACCTTCCCGGACTTGTCGTACGTCAGCTTCTGGTGCGCCGCCCACGATCCCGGCTCGACACCAGCGGTCGCGGTGCTGGCAGCGCCGAGCCACGTGTCGGTGCGACGGCCCTGCTTGTCGGTGAGGTAGATCTGCTTCGCCGTGCCCGAGCCGGTCGGGTACGTCGTCGCGGTGAGCACCTCGGATGGGTCGTACTCGTGGGTCACAGAGCCGGTCTGATCCGTGACCTGCACCGTGTTCCCCGCGAGGTCATAGCCGTACGACACGGTCCCACCGCCGGCGGTGTTCACCGTGGAGGTGAGCCGGTTCCGCTGGTCATACGTGTTCGTGACCGTCCCCGTCGCCGAGACTTGGGTGAGCTGATTGCCGTTGCCGTCGTACGCGTTCGTCACCGTCGGCGTGCCGTCACTGAACGCGGTGGCGAGGAGCCGGTCATCGTTGTCGTACGTGTACGTGGTGACGCCGCCGCCTCCGTCGGTGTGGTTCTTCACCCGGCCGAAGTCGTCATAGGCGTACTTCTGCACCCCGAGGCTGGTACCCGTGGGCGGGGTGATCGCCCCGAGCTGGTTGTTCGTGTCGTACGTGTACGTGGTCGGGTTGCCGCTGTTCCCCGGAGCGGTCGCGGTTTTCACCGCACCCCACGCGTAGGGGTCGGTGTCCTTCTTGTTGTACGTCAACGTCGACGTCGCCGCCGGGTCACTGCCCGACTGGGACGACTGGGCGTTGCCGACACCGTCGTAGCCGATGCTGGTGCTGTTGCCGGAGCTGTCGGTGACCTTCGACGGCAAGTACGCCGTCGCCGACCCCGAACCGTAGTCAGCCGTGGATGCGGATCCAGTCCCGGATGTGGACTTCGTCAACGACTGGCTGCTGTTCTTGCCGTACTCGTTCGTCGTCGTCCCGGACCCAGCATCGCTGGCGGCGCCGGTGGTTGCCGTCGCGACGCCGTTGTTCGCCGAGTTGTAGGTGCGCGACCGCTCACGGCCCGCAGCGTCCACCGCCTTCGTGACGAGATCGTTGCCGTCCAGCGTGTACGTCGTGTGTGCTGCGTCGGCGACCGCCTTCGACTGGTCTGACCGCGGGTCCGCGACCTGCGTCGACGTGTCGGAGGCGTACGAGAAGCGGGTCACCGCCGCACCGGGTGACCCGGCGGTGGTGTTGCGCTGTTCGACGCTCGTGACGCGGTCCGAGGAGTCGTACGTGAACGCCGTCACCCCGCCCTCGGGCGCAGTGATCGAGGTGAGGTCCCCGTTCGTGTACGCGAACGTCGTCTTCGCACCCGTCGCGTCCGTGTACGTCGTGATGTCACCAGCGGCACTCTTCGCCCACGAAACGCTGCGACTGCTCGAGCCGCTCGTCTGCGAGAAGGTCTGCACCCCGTTCGCGTACGACGACTGGGCCGTCCGCGCACCCGCCACACCTGCCGTGGAGACGATCGTCGTCAACGCGTACCCGTCGGAGGTGTTGAAGCTGACCTGGTTGCCGTTGCGGTCCACGACCGAGGTCGGCTGTCCCGCCAGGTTGAAGTGCGTGGTCGAGTTCGTCGTCCACCCCTTCAACTGGTACTCATGCGTGTTCGCGTTGTCGACACGTGTCAGGGTCTGCTGCAGACCAGCGGGCGTGGTGAACGCGCCCTGCGTGGTCGTGGCCTTGAACTGCCACGTCGTACCCGCCGCGTCCGTGTAGACCACACCGGACGCGTTCGCAGTGAGGTCACCCGCGCCAGCCAGGGCGTACTGCCACCGGTTCGCGTCGCGCGTGGTGCTGCTCGCGACCGTCGTGCTGCGAGAGTTGTACGCCGCACCGATGACCGTGTTCTGCGTCACCCCCGGCAGGCTCAGCGCGCTCGTCGTGACCAGCAGGTTCCCGGTGCCGACATCGACACTGGCGTTGGTCTGATCCGTGATCGGGAACGGCAGCGTCGTCGCGGACTTCCGCTGCCCAGTGCGGTTGGTGTCCGCTGGCCCACCTCGCAACGAGTTGTAGACACCCTGCAGATCGACCACGAAGTCGGTCGCCCCGCTCGACATGTTCCGGATCCGGATCTTCCCGTTCGCCCCCACCGGAACGATCGTCGTCGTCGTCCGGATCGACGACGCCGGACCGTAGTTGATCGCGCTGACATCAGTCTCCGTCGCGCCGTCAGCCCACACCTTCGCGTACCCGCGTGTCGTCCCGTCGTGCACAGCCGTCAACGTGACCGCGACCGCGGACAGCCCACCCTCGACCGACGGCACACCAGCACGAGCACCCGCGACCTGCACCGCGATCGAACCGTTCCCCGCCACGGTCGACCCGCTCCGAGTATCGAGCAGCCGTCCGGTCTGCGGCGTGAACCCACCACCCGGGTTCGACGGGAGGAAGTACCCCTGCACGTCGATCAGAACGTCGATCGTGCCGCCCTTGGCCGCCAACGTCACCTTCCCGTCAGCGCTGAGCGCGACCTGCGCACTCATCGCCGTGCTCACGCCCTGCGTTGACACGTAGTTCAACACACCAGTGCTCGGGCTGCCGTCCGCCGGGTACGGCGACACCCACCCAGCGCCCCCGCCACTGTTGGCCACGACGACACTCATCGCGACGGCCGCCGCTCCTGCCGGCACACCACCGTTCCCGGCCACCTGGAACGTGATCGAGTCCGCCCCCGACAGTTGCCTCTTCGGGACCCCCGTCCCCGAACGGGTATCGACGATCCGCGCCGGCGCGACCGGCACGAACCCGCCCGCGCTGACACCGTTCTGCGTGCTCGTGTAGTAGCCGGTGACGTTCAACGACACGCTCTCAGCTGACTCGGACATGATCTGCACCGAACCGCCGTCCCCGACCGCGAGCAACGCCGTGTTCGACGTGTTCCCGCCCACACCCGCCCGGTAGATCATCATCAGGTTGCTCGGCGTCGACGCATCCGCTCGGCCGAACAGCTGCCCCTGCGACTGCGGGTTCGCGACCGTCACCATCACGCTGATCGCGCCGATCCCGGACGTCGGCAGTCCACCGACCCCGGCGATCTGGACGCTCTGCCACACACCGGCCTTCGTCGTCGCTGCGAAGACCTTCGCGTTCTCCGGCAGGGGAACGAACTGACCACCAGTCCCGGTGACCTCCGCCCGTGCAGCCTGCGGCGGCGACACCACCGCCAGCAACGACCCCAGCAACCCCACGAGCGCGATCACGGCCAACGCGACCCAGCGAGCACGAGCAGACGACAACGACGATGCGAACACGCGCACAACCCCTCAACACGGCCGCAGCAAGCTATGACACCCCCATGGCGTCGCTGAGCAACCATCAAGGACGTTACGGAGCATCCCTCACCCCCGCACCCCCAGTAACGGGGGGAGAAACGGCACTCGGCGAACCGGTACGGCACGAGCGCGGACTACGCGACGATGCGCTCCCGCGCGAGGTCGGCGATCAGCCGCTCGAGCCGAGGCCCGCGGCCCAGCATCCGCCGGGACCCCGGCGCCGCCCGGACGAAGAACGTCGCGACCGCGGCCGTGTCGTCCGGCCGGACGTAGTGCATCGCGACGGCCCAGGAACGACCGTCACCGTGCACGTCCTCGAGACCGACGTGCACCATGCGGCTCCACCGGATGACGAGCAGCCGCGTGGCCCGACGCTCCTCGAGTTCCCACAGGGACGCTTCGGTCGCCCCGAACGCCCATGTCACGCGGTGTCCGAGCGAGACCTCGGGTCGGACGGACTCGATCGAGGTCCGGAGCTCGGGGGTCGGCGCTGCGGGGACGAGCCACACGGTGGGGTCGATGCGACGGATCGCGAGGGCGAGCGCGTCGTCCTCCCGGCGTCGGCGCAGCGACTGCGCCCGGACGACCGCGACCGCGATCAGGAGGAGGCCCAGGCTGATCGCCACCACCTCGGCCACACCGAAGTACGTCAGGTCGGTGCCGGGCGCCGTCGCGACGACGATGATGCGTGCGGTCAGGAGTGCCGCCCAGACGCCGACGACGACCCAGCGGAGGACCGCGAGGCGCCGGGCCGAGGACATCGGGCCACCGCCGTTCCGGCGGGCGCGACCGAAACGCGGAACACGGTCGGGTCGCCTCAGCACCCTCCGATCCTCGCACGAGCGGATCGTCGTCGGCTGGCCCGGAGCGGTGAACGCCCGCCGAACCGCCCGGAGACGACATGGACGACTGTCAGCCCACGCGCGGCGGGTTCGACCTACGCTCAGCCCGTGAGTCCCGACTTCGAGCGCGCCCCCGCTGACCCCGGCGGCCCGCCCCGACCGGTGGACGCCAGCGAGCCGACGACCGCCGGCAGGCCGGTGCCCCGCCCAGCGCTGCTGGCCGCCGCGGTCGGGCTGGTCGCCGCCGCGGCGTTCTTCGCTGCGGCGGAGCTCGGCGCCCTCGTGCTCGGTGGCGCGGGGAGTCCGCTGGTCGCTGTCGGTTCCGCCGTCATCGACCTCGCTCCCCGCGGCGCCAAGGACCTGATGGTCACGTTGTTCGGCACGGGTGACAAGGTGGCGCTGTTCGTCCTGATGGCCGTGCTCGTCGCCGCGATCTCCGCCGCCGCGGGCGTCCTCGAGCGTGCTCGCCCGCCGCTCGGCGCGCTCGTGTTCGCCGCCGGAGGTGTCCTGTCGTTGCTCGCCGTCACCACGCGGTCCGACAGCGGCACGTTGGACGGTGCTCCCTCGGTGCTCGGGGTGGCCGCCGCGATCATCGTGCTCCGGCTCCTGGTCCGGCGCCTCCGTCGGTGGGAGACAGTGACCGCGATCCCCTCCGCGCGCGGAGCAGCGGCCGGCCCTGCAGTCCCCGAACGGCGGGCGTTCCTGGTCTGGGGCGTGACCGCGGCGACCCTCGCGGTCGTGGTGGGCGGCGCCTCCCGGCTGGGCACCTCAGCGATGCAGGCGGCCGCTGCTGCGCGCCGTGCGATCCGGTTGCCGGCCGCCGCGACGGCGGCACCGACGGTGCCGGCGGGGGCTTCGCTCGACGTCACGGGCATCACCCCGTACATCACGCCGAACGCGGACTTCTACCGGATCGACACCGCGCTGCGGGTGCCGTCGATCGACACGGCGGGCTGGCGGCTCCGGATCCACGGCGCCGTGGACCACGAGGTCGAGCTCACCTGGGACGAGCTGCTCGCCCTGCCCCTCGAGGAGCACCACGCCACCCTGAGCTGCGTCTCGAACGAGGTCGGCGGGGACCTCATCGGCAACGCCCTGTGGCTCGGCTACCCGATCCGTCACCTCCTCGAGCGCGCGGGGCCCCACGGGGACGCGGACATGGTGCTCTCCCGCAGCATCGACGGGTTCTCCGCCGGCACCCCGCTGGACGTCCTGCAGGACCCCGGCACGGCCGCGCTCCTCGCCGTCGGCATGAACGGCGAGCCCCTGCCGCCGGAGCACGGGTTCCCGGTCCGGATGGTCGTCCCCGGGCTCTTCGGGTACGTCTCGGCGACCAAGTGGGTCACCGAACTCGAGGTGACGCGGTTCGCGGACGCACAGGGCTACTGGACGCCTCGGGGCTGGTCGGCGCGCGGCCCCGTGAAGCTCGAATCGAGGATCGACACCCCACGAGCGGGCTCGACCGTGCGGACGGGCTCGACGGTCGCCGTGGCGGGGGTCGCCTGGCAGCCGCACACGGGCGTGAAGGCCGTGCAGGTCCGGATCGGTCACGGGGACTGGCAGGAGGCGACGCTCGCCGATTCGGTGTCGGCCGACACCTGGCGGCAGTGGGTCTACCGGTGGACGCCGACGAAGGGCTCGCACCGGATCCAGGTGCGTGCGGTCAGCGCCGACGGCGAGGTGCAGACGAGCGTGGAGCGGCCGCCGGCGCCGGACGGGGCGTCGGGGTGGCACACGGTCGAGGTGCGCGCGACCTGACGTGGTCACTGGACCGCGGTGGTGCAGCGCAGGCCTGGAGGCGCAGCCCGGCTCCCGCGGGACCGCCCGGATTCAGACGGTGCGCGTCGCGACGATGCAGGTCCCGTCCACCTCGGCATCGGACTCGACGGACGCGCTGAAGCCGGCGGCCGCGAACACCGCCGCGGACACGGGCGCCTGCGCTTCCGACACCTCGATGACGACGGCACCGCCCGGACGGAGCCACTCCCCCGCCCCCGCGGCGATCCGCCGGTGCAGGTGGAGGCCGTCGGCACCGCCGTCGAGGGCGACCCGGTGCTCGTGGTCCCGCGCTTCCGTCGGCATCGTCGCGATCGACGCCGTCGGGACGTACGGCGCGTTCACCGCGATGACGTCCACGGCACCCCGCAGTCGTTCCGGCAGCGGTTCGAACAGGTCACCGGCGACGACGATGCCCCGGTCTCCGATGTTCTCGGCCGCGACGTCCACGGCGTCGGGGTCGATGTCCGCCGCGACGAGGTCGAGCGCCCCCACCCGGCCCAGCAGTGCGACGGAGATCGCTCCGGCTCCGCAGCACAGGTCGACGACCCGGTCGTACCGCTGCAGACGGCGGGCGGCGTGCTCGACGACGACGGTCGTCCGGGCTCGCGGCACGAAGACGCCGGGCGTGACACGCACACGGTGCCCGTCGAACGCCGCCCAGCCGAGGACGTACTCCAGCGGTTCCCCGCCCAGTCGCCGCTGCACGAGCGACCGCAGGCGTGCGGCATCACCGGCGCCGGCCTCGAGCAGGAGGTCGGCTTCGTCCTCGGCGAAGACGCTGCCCGCGGCCCGGAGTCGGGCCGCGAGCGCGTCACGCGGGGCAGTGGTCAAGCAGCACCGTCGAACATGGAGGTGACCGATCCGTCGTCGAACACCTCGTGGATGGCGCGGGCGATGAGCGGGGCGATCGGCAGGACCTCGAGCCGGTCCCACCGCTTCTCCTCCGGCAGCGGCAGGGTGTCGGTCACGACGACCCGGTCGATGAACTCGCTCTGCAGCAGTTCCGTCGCCGGGTCGGAGAACACGGCGTGCGTCGCGGCGACCACGACACCGGTGGCCCCGGCGTTCTTGAGCGCTTCCGCCGCCTTGGCGATGGTGCGTCCGGTGTCGATGAGGTCGTCGACGAGCAGGCAGACCCGGCCGGAGACGTCACCGACGATCTCGTGCACGGTGACCTGGTTCGGCACGAGCGGGTCACGCCGCTTGTGGATGATCGCGAGCGGCGCGCCGAGCTTCTCGGACCAGATGTCCGCCACGCGCACCCGGCCCATGTCCGGGGACACGACGGTCAGCGTGGAGGGGTCGAGGATCTGCTGGAAACGCTCGAGCAGGACGGGCATCGCGAACAGGTGGTCGACGGGTCCGTCGAAGAAGCCCTGGATCTGCGCAGCGTGCAGGTCGACGCTCATGATCCGGTGCGCACCCGCGGCCTTGAACAGGTCGGCGACGAGGCGGGCGGAGATCGGCTCGCGACCGCGGCCCTTCTTGTCCTGCCGGGCGTACGGGTAGAACGGCGCGACGACGGTGATGCGCTTCGCCGAGGCACGCTTCAGGGCGTCCACCATGATGAGTTGCTCCATGAGCCACTCGTTGATGGGCGCGGTGTGCGACTGGATGACGAAGGCGTCGCAGCCGCGGACCGACTCGTCGAAGCGAGCGTAGAGCTCACCGTTCGCGAAGGTCCGGGCGTCGGTCGGGACGAGATCGACACCGAGTTCTTCGGCGATCTCGGCCGAGAGCGCCGGGTGTGCTCGCCCCGAGACGAGGACGAGTCGTTTCTGGCCGGTCGTTTTGATTCCGGACAAGTGCGGTGCTCACTCCCTGACCCCGCCGGGGCCGTGTCGATCGGCCCGAGAGCCGTCAGATCTGTTCGCCGTTCGCGCGCCGAGCGGCCTCGGCAGCCGGCGTGCCGGGTCGGTGTTCCTCGACCCATCCGTCGGTGTTGCGCTGTGGGGCGTAGCTGATGGCCAGCGCGCCGGCCGGGACGTCCTTGCGGACGGTCGTCCCCGCGCCGGTGTACGCTCCGTCACCAATCCTAACCGGGGCGACGAACACGTTGTGCGAGCCGGTCCGGACGTTCGACCCGACCTCGGTCCGGTGCTTGGCGACGCCGTCGTAGTTCGCGGTGATCGTGTTCGCGCCGATGTTGGAGTCCTCGCCCACCTCGGCATCGCCGATGTACGACAGGTGCGGGACCTTGCTGCCCCGTCCGATCGTGGCGTTCTTCGTCTCGACGAAGGTGCCGATCTTGCCGTGCTCACCGAGGATCGTGCCGGGGCGGAGGTACGCGAAGGGTCCGACCGAGGCGCCGTCCCCGATGACCGCCAGGGTGGCGTCGACGCGGTTCACGACCGCGCCCGCACCCACCTCGGTGTCGCGGAGCGTGCAGTCCGGACCGACCACCGCCCCGCTCGCGACGGCCGTGGCGCCGACGAGTTGGGTGCCGGGGAGGATCTCGGCGTCGGGTTCGATCGTCACGTCGAGGTCGATCCACGTCGTCGCCGGGTCCTGCACCGTGACCCCGGCCAGCTGGTGCCGACGGACGATGCGGGCGTTCAGCTCGCGGGCGGCGTCGGCGAGCTGCGCACGGTCGTTGATGCCGGCGACGAGCCACGGATCGGTCAGGGTCACGACGTCGACGAGCCCACCCCGGTCGGCGATGAGGCTCGGCGCGTCGGTGATGTACTTCTCGCCCTGCGCGTTCGCCGTGGTCAGTGCGGGCAGGACCGCTCGGAGGTGCGTGACGTCGAACGCGTAGATGCCGGCGTTCGCCTCGGTGATGGCGAGTTGCTCCGGGGTGGCGTCCTTGTGCTCGACGACGCCGACGAACCCACCGGAGGCGTCGCGGACGACCCGACCGAGGCCGGTCGGGTCCGGCGCGATCGCACTGACCAGGGTGGCGGCGTTCGACCCACCGACGTGCACGTCCACGAGGCGGCGGAGCGATTCGGCGTCGAGCAGCGGGACGTCGCCGGAGAGCACGACGACCGCGCCGTCGAAGTCGGCCGGGAGGGCCTGGACGGCGACCTCGACCGCACGACCCGTCCCGGGGACGTCGTCCTGGTCGACGAGGATCGCGTCGGGTGCCCGCTCGACGACCTCGGCCGCGACCCGGTCACGCTCGTGCCGGACGACGACGGCGACGTGGTCCGGGCCGAGGGACGACGCCGTCCGCAGCACGTGCGCGATGAGCGGGAGCCCTGCGAGGCGGTGCAGGACCTTCGGGGTGGACGACTTCATGCGCGTGCCCTGCCCGGCGGCGAGGACGACGACGGCGATCCGCTGGTCGGTCATGGCTCCATCCTGGCGCACCGAGCCTGCGCGGAGGGACCGGACCACGCCTCCTGTGCGCGACACCGCACTCGACCGCACCTGTGGAGGACGACCGCCGTGTCCAGGACGGGCGTCAGCGGGAGGCCGTCGCCCCGCGGGGCTCCCGCCGCACGAAGGCCATCAACACGAGCCCGACGACGAGCACCAGCACGACGCCGATGATCCCGAACCGCGTCGACCCGCCGACGGTCACCGCGATGCCGAACAGCGCCGGCGCGATGAACGACGCCGCCCGACCGGTGGTGGCGTACAGGCCGAAGAGCTCGCCCTCCCGTCCGGGTGTCGCGAGCCGCGACAGGTACGCCCGTGAGGACGCCTGCACCGGACCGACGAAGAGCGCGAGCGCCAGCCCGAGCACCCAGAAGCCGTCGCGTGCGGTGCCGATGAGGAAGACGCCCAGTCCGGTGACGACCAGCCCGATGAGCGAGACGGTGATGATCGTCCGCGACCCGAAGCGGTCGTCGAGCCACCCCGACGCGAAGGTCGCGACCCCGGCCACGACGTTCGCCGCGATGGCGAACAGGATCACCTGCGAGGCGGAGAAGCCGAACACCTGGCCGGCGATGATCCCGCCGAAGGTGAAGACCGCGCCGACGCCGTCACGGAACACCGCGCTCGCGAGCAGGAACGCCAGCACGTTCCGGCGCTCCCGCCAGAGCCGGGCGACGTCGCGGACGAGGTCCCGGTAGGCGCCGAGCACGCCGCCACGGCCGGCCGACGGGACCGGTGCCGCCTCGGGGACCACGACGAACAACGGGATCGAACTGACCGCCAGCCAGACCGCCGCGATGCCGATCGCGATCCGCACGTCCCACTGCCCCGTCGCGACCGTGGCCGGGAGCTGCAGCAGGCCGGCCACCCCGGGGTGCCCGAAGTCCTGGATGCACAGCACGAGCAGGACGACGAGGAGCACGATGCCACCGAAGTACCCGGCGGCCCAACCGATCGCGGACACGCGGCCCTTCTGCTCGCCGGTCGCCACCTGACCGAGCATCGCGTTGTAGCCGACGCTCGCGATCTCGTAGGCGACGGTGCCGATCCCGAGCAGGGCCGCGCCGAGCACCAGGTACGGCTGGCTCGGCGCGACGAACACCATGCCGACGATCGAGAGCGCGACCCCGATCGTCGCGATGAGCACCGACCGGCGACGGTGCCCGGAGGAGTCCGCGAGCCGCCCGACCGCCGGGGCGACGATCGCGACGACGATCCCGGCGATCGTGAGCGCCGTCGAGACGACGGCGGCGTTGTGGGCGAGCTCGCGTTCCACGAGCGCCGTGCCGGCTGCGGAGGTGTCAGCGACGAGTGCCGGGTCGACGAAGGCGCGGCTCGCCAGGTACGCGCTGAAGACGAAGGTCGTCACGACGGCGTTGAACGCGGCGGAGCCCCAGTCCCAGAGTGCCCAGGACACGAGCGCGCGGCGGTCGGTGCGCTGCGGCACCGCCGCCGCGGGTTGAGCGGTCATGCGCGAACCGTAGCGCGTCCGGGTGACGTGGCGGTGGCCCCGGTGCTGGCGTGCCGGCGCAGGGGGTGACGGACTGGAGGCGCGGCGCGGATCCGGCCCGCGCCTCCCGTCCGGCGGCCGGTCACGACGCAGACGGGACGCCTCCCGGGTAGACGACCGACTTGAGCGATGCGGGGTCGGTGTCGCTCTCGAGCGCCTCACGGACGTCGTCGAGCCCGAAGCGACCCGTGACGAGCGAGTCGAGGTCGACCTGCCCGGACGCCACCAGGGCGATCGCGACCGGCCAGGTCCGGGTGTACCGGAAGATGCCCGTCACCGTGACCTCGAGGTTCTGGATGTGCTCCACCGGCAGGGTCATCTCGGAGTTGCCGAGCCCGACCAGGACGGCTGCTCCGGCGGGCCCGACGGCCTTGATGCCGTCCGACACCGCGCGCGGCGCACCGCTGGCGTCGATGAACGCGTCCACCGGGACGATGTCGGACGCGACCTGGACGACCGTCGGGTCGACGACCTCCGTCGCGCCGTACGACAGCGCCCGCTCACGCCGCTCGGCGACGAGGTCGCTCACGACGATGCGGGTGGCACCGAAGGCCCGGGCGGCCTGCGCGCAGATGATGCCGATCGGGCCGGCACCGGCGATGAGCACCGACGACCCGGGGACGATCCCGGCCTTGCGGACCGCGGCGATGCCGACCGACAGGGGTTCGAGCAGTGCGCCGGCCTCGAACGACACCGAGTCCGGCAGGGTGTGCGCGAAGCCCGACTCGATCGTGACGAAATCGGCGAACGCGCCGTCCACCGGGGGTGTCGCGTAGAAGCGCATGTGCGGGCAGAGGTTGTACCGCCCGGCGAGGCACTGCTCGCAGTGGTGGCAGGGCCGCTGCGGCTCGATCGCCACGCGTTCGCCGACCCGCGCGGGGTCGACGCCCTCGCCGACGGCGGCGATCGTGCCGGAGAGCTCGTGGCCGAGGACGAGCGGCTCCTCGACGACGAAGTCGCCGATGCGTCCGTGCCGGTAGTAGTGGACGTCGGAACCGCAGACGCCGACGGCCGCGACGCGCACGAGCACGTCGCCGGGGTCGACGGCGGGGACGGGACGTTCTTCGACGGTCAGGTCCTGGGTGCCGAGCAGGACACTGACGCGCTGGCGGTCGACGGTGGTCACGGGATCCTCGATTCTCCGGCCGCGACGGCGCGGTCGGTGGGTGGTTCGGTGGCGGGCAGTCCGCCGACGGGGTCGAGCAGGAGGTCACGGAAGCCGAGTTCGGCGGCCCCGCGGAGCAGGACGTCGGCGCCGAGGGCCGCGGGGGCGATGCGGAGCCGTTCGGTGACGGCTGCCATCGACTGCGCCCGGACGGCCGACTCGATGCGGTCGCCGACGTGCTCGAGCAGCACGCCGAGGAACCCGCCGAGGACGACCACCGCGGGGTTGACGGTGTGGATCGCGTTGCGGAGCGCCGTCGCCAGGGCGGTGACCTGCCGGTCGACGACCCGCTCGACCTCTGGCCGACGCTCGGCGAGCACGGCCGCGAGCGCTGCCGGGTCGTCCGGCGCGACGCCCGCCGCGGTGACCAGGTCGTCCCGCGAGGCCTCCGTCTCGAGGCACCCGACGGCGCCGCAGTGGCACCGGACGCCGTTCGCCGCGACGAAGGTGTGGCCGAGTTCCCCGGCGTACCCGTCCGCGCCGCTGAGGGGCCGCGCGGCGCTGATCACGCCGCCGCCGATGCCGCTCGCGCCGCCGTTGAGGTAGATGAGGTCGTCGACGCCGCGGCCGCTGCCGTACAGCCGTTCGGCCCAGGCGCCGGTGTTGGCGTCGTTCGTGGCGCGGACGGGCAGGCCGGTCCGGGTGGCGAGGGGCCCGGCGACGGGCTCGTCGTGCCAGCCGAGGTGCGGTGCGTAGCGGACGACGCCGTCCTCGACCCGGACGGTGCCGGGCACCGCGACGCCGATGCCGGCGACACGCACGGGGGCGGTGCCGGCCCCCGTCAGCTCGTCGAGCGCGCGACCGATGGTCTCGATCGCCTCGGCCGCGGTGGGCGGCGCCTCCGACCGGACCACGGCACGTTCGCGCACGCTTCCGTCGAGCCCGACGAGGGCGACCGTGACGGCGTCGACCTCGACGGTGACCGCGACGGAGACGACGTCCGCGGTGGCCCGGACGACCGGGCTCGGCCGTCCGACCGACGCACCGCTCCCACCGGCACCGGCAGCCGTCGTGGCGCCCGCGCTCTCCTCGTGCACGAGCCCGAGCGCGACGAGCTCCCCGACGATCGCCAGCGTGGTCGAGCGGTTCAGCCCGGTGCGTCGGGTGAGTTCGGCGCGGGTGAGCGGCCCGTCCTCGTGGACGAGCCGCAGGACCCGCGCCGTGTTGCCGGCGACGGGTGCGGGTCGGTTCCCGCTCACCGTGACCGCGAGAACGCCGCGTCGAAGGAGGCCGCTGGCGGCGCGATCGTCCCGAGGCGCCGCACGAACGCCAGCGCCTCCGGTCCGCCGACGAGCCGGTCCATCCCGGCGTCCTCCCACTCCACGCTCGTCGGCCCGTCGTAGCCGATGTGGTTCAGGACACGGAACACCCGCTCCCACGGCACGTCCCCGTGCCCGGCGGTGACGAAGTCCCACCCGCGGCGGGGGTCACCCCACGGCAGGTGCGAGGACAGCCGGCCGTTGCGCCCGTCGAGCTGCTTGACCGACTCCTTGCAGTGCACGTGGTAGATGCGGTCGGCGAAGTCGAGGAGGAACGCGGCGGGGTCGAGGTCCTGCCAGACGAAGTGCGACGGGTCGAAGTTGAAGCCGAACGACGGCCGGTCCGCGAAGACCGACAGCGCACGCTGGGCGGTCCAGTAGTCGTAGGCGATCTCGGAGGGGTGCACCTCGAGGGCGAACCGCACCCCGACCTCCTCGAAGACGTCGAGGATCGGCGACCACCGGTCGTGGAAGTCCTGGTACCCGGCGTCGATCATCGCCGGCGGCACGGGCGGGAACCCGGCGACGGTCTTCCAGATCGACGAGCCGGAGAACCCGGTCACCGTGTCGACGCCGAGCGCGGCGGCGGCACGCGCCGTCCACTGCAGCTCCTCGGCGGCGCGCTGCCGGACGCCCTCGGGGTCGCCGTCGCCCCACACGCGCGGGGGCACGATGTCCTCGTGGCGTTGGTCGATCGGGTCGTCGCACACTGCCTGTCCGACGAGGTGGTTCGCGATCGTCCACACCCCGAGCCCGTTGCGTTCGAGGATCGCCTTCCGGTCGGCGACGTACTCCGGGTCCGTCGCTGCTCGCCGGACGTCGAGGTGGTCCCCCCAGCAGGCGATCTCCAGGCCGTCGTAGCCCCACTCGCCGGCGAGACGCGCGACCTCTTCGAACGGCAGGTCCGCCCACTGGCCGGTGAACAGCGTCACCGGCCGGGAGGCACGGGTCGTCTCCGTCATGCTGTTTCCTTCCTCCTGTGGCCGGGTCACCAGGACCCGGGCGTCGCGTCAGCGGGGACGAGGGTCGGCCGCTCGACGCGTGACCGCACCTCGACGACGGTGTGCTCGCGTGCCGCCGTCCCGATGGACTCCATCACCTCGAGCACGTGGAACGCCAGTTCCCCGGAGGCCCGGTGGGGCCGGCCGGTGGCGATCGCGTGCGCCATGTCGGCGAGGCCGTACCCACGGCCCGCGTCGGCGTAGCCCGCTGACACCGGCACCCCGCGCCACTCGCGGTCGTCGGCGGTGGCGATCGACACCGGGTCGGAGAACCGGTTCGGGTCGGGGACCGCGAGGCTGCCGGCGGTGCCGTGCACCTCGAACAGCGGTGCGCGCGTCGCCCAGACCTCGAACGAGACGGTCAGGGTGGAGACCACACCGTTCGCGTGCTCGAGGACGGCCACCACGTGGGTGTCCACGTCCACGGGGATGGGTGCGCCCGCGAAGGGGCCCGTCGCGACCGTGCGTTCGCGGGTGGAGCGGGTGGCGCTGCCGCTGACGCTGGCGACCGGTCCGAAGAACTGGACGAGACTGGTCAGGTAGTACGGCCCCATGTCGAGCAGCGGGCCGCCGCCGGGCTGGTAGTAGAACGCGGGCGCGGGGTGCCAGAGCTCGTGTCCCGGGGCGCTCCACGACACGGCGGCTCCCACCGGGTCTCCGATGCGCCCGCCGTCGATGGCGGCGCGTGCGGTCTGGATCCCGGTGCCGAGCACGGTGTCCGGCGCGCTCCCGACCCGCAGCGCCCGGTCCTCGGCGAGCGCCAGCACGGGAGCCGCCTCGGCCGTGGTCAGGGCGAGGGGCTTCTCGCCGTAGACGTGCTTGCCCGCCTGCAGCGCCCGGGTCGCGACCTCGGCGTGCGCCGCGGGGATCGTCAGGTTGAGCACGACGTCGACGTCGTCGGATGCGAGCAGCTCGTCGACGGAGACGCCCCGGACGCCCTGCTCGGCGCCGACCGCCCGTGCCCGCCCGACGTCGAGGTCCGCCACCGCGGTCAGGGCCAGGCCCGGCAGCGTCGGGAGGTGCTCGAAGTACTGCTGGCTGATGTTCCCCACGCCGACGACGCCGACGCGCAGCGGCTGGTCGCTCATCGTGCTGCCCACAGGAGTCCCCGTTCGATGACGGTGCGGAGCGGCTGCGACTCGACGACCTCGAGCCGGTGCCCGGGCGCCGACACGAACACGCGCCCCTCTCCCCACTGCCGGGTCCAGATCGCGGGTGCGGTGACCGGTCGGTTCCAGGCGTCGAAGTCGCGGGCCTCCTGCGTGGTGGTCGCGAGGACGTCGTTGTACTCGTCGGAGAGCACCCAGTACTGCTCGGTCACCAGGTCGAAGTCGTCGATGCCCTCGGTGATGGGGTGTGTCCGCCCGAGCTCGGTGATGTGCACGGTGTAGGGGATGTAGTTGTCGGACTGCTCACCCGTGCGCTCCGACGGGTGCTTGCCGGCGTGGTGGGCGAACTGTCCGCCGATCATGTGCAGGTAGTCGGCGGTGTTCCGGAACGCGTCGGCGATCCCGCCGTGCCACCCGGCGAGCCCGGCACCGTGCAGCACGGCCCGCTGCAGCCCGGCGAACTCGTCGTCCGCGATCGTGGACATCGTGACGACCTGGACGATCAGGTCCACGGTGTCCATGACGTCCGCGTCGGCGTACACGGCGGTCGAGTCCGACACCCGGACGTCGAAGCCGTTGTCCCGCAGGAAGGGGAGGAACAGGTCCGTGGTCTCGACCGGCTGGTGGCCGTCCCATCCGCCCCGGACGACGAGGGCCGTCCGCTCGGCGGTCACGCGGTCACCGTCCAGCTGCTGCCGTCTGCGGCGCTGCGCTCCACCGCGTCGAGGACCCGCTGGACGTGCAGGCCGTCCTCGAACGAGGGGGACGGGTCGGCGCCGGCGACGATCGCCTCGACGAAGTCCTTCACCTGGTGGCTGAAGGTGTGTTCGTAGCCGATGAGGTGCCCGGTCGGCCACCACGCCGCCATGTACGGGTGCTCCGGCTCGGTGACGAGGATCCGCTGGAACCCCTGCTCGCCCACCGGCGCGGTCGCGTCGTAGAGGCGGAGCTCGTTCATGGACTCGAGGTCGAACTGGATCGCGCCGGCCGAGCCGCTGATCTCGAGCGTGAGCCCGTTCTTCCGGCCGGTCGCGTAGCGCGTCGCCTCGAAGGAGCCGATCGCGCCGTCGGCAGCGCCGCCGGCGAGTCGTCCGAGGAAGAACGCGGCGTCGTCGACGGTGACCTGTCCGCGTTCGCTCGACGCGGTGCCGGACAGCCCGACGCCCTCGGCCATGAGCGGGCGTTCGTGCACGAAGGTCTCGAGCGTGCCGGACACGCTGGCGAGCTGGGCGCCGGTGACGTGCTCGACGAGGTCGATCGCGTGTGCGCCGATGTCGCCGAGCGAGCCCGAGCCGGCGAGCGCCTTGTCCAGGCGCCACGTCATCGGGCCGTCCTCGTCCGCCAACCAGTCCTGCAGGTAGAGCGCGCGGACCTGCCGGACGGTGCCGAGCCTCCCGGCCTCCACGAGCTGCCGCGCGAACGCGATGGCGGGCACCCGGCGGTAGCTGAAGCCGACCATCGCGCGGACGCCGCGCGCCCGGGCCGTCGCGGCGGCCGATGCCATGGCCTCGGCCTCCTCGACGGTGTTGGCGAGGGGTTTCTCGCAGAGCACGTGCTTGCCGGCCTCCAGGGCGGCGATGGCCACCTCGACGTGCGAGGACCCCGGCGAGACGATGTCGACCACGTCGGTCTCGGGGTCGGCCACGACCGCCCGCCAGTCCGTCGACGCGGCCTGCCAGCCGTACTTCGCCCGGGCCGCCTCGGTCCGGTCGGGATCACGGCCGACGACCACGGCCATCTCCGGCTCGACCGCGAGGTCGAAGAACCTCGGGGCGGTCCGCCACGCCTGCGAGTGCGCGGCTCCCATGAAGCCGTGTCCCACCATGGCGACCCGAAGTCGTTCCTGTGCCATCCGCTCGCTCCTTTGCGATCACGTCCTTGCCACAGCCAACACTACCGCTTATGTTGGGCGCGGCAACATTTTGTTTCGACGACGAACGGTGATTCACCATGGCAACGACGCCCACCCGTGCAGACAAGTTCTCCTTCGGTCTCTGGACCATCGGCTACAACGGCACCGACCCGTTCGGTGGCCCCACCCGCCCGGCCCTCGACGTGGTCGAGGCGGTCGAGAAGCTCGACGAGCTCGGCGCCTACGGCCTGACCTTCCACGACGACGACCTCTTCGCGTTCGGATCCACCGATGCCGAGCGGCAGACCCAGATCGACCGGCTCAAGGGCGCGCTCGACGCCACCGGGATCGTCGTGCCGATGGTCACGACGAACCTGTTCTCGGCGCCGGTGTTCAAGGACGGCGGCTTCACCTCGAACGACCGTCAGGTGCGCCGGTTCGCGCTCCGCAAGGTCCTCCGCAACATCGACCTCGCCGCCGAGCTCGGCGCGTCGACGTTCGTCATGTGGGGCGGCCGCGAGGGTGCCGAGTACGACAGCGCCAAGGACGTGCAGGCCGCACTCGAGCGCTACCGCGAGGCCGTGAACCTCCTCGCCCAGTACGTCACCGACAAGGGCTACGGCATCCGGTTCGCGATCGAGCCGAAGCCGAACGAGCCCCGCGGCGACATCCTGCTGCCGACCCTCGGCCACGCGATCGCCTTCACCGAGACGCTCGAGCGCCCGGAGCTGTTCGGCATCAACCCCGAGGTCGGCCACGAGCAGATGGCCGGCCTGAACTTCACGGCCGGCATCGCCCAGGCGCTCTACCAGGGCAAACTCTTCCACATCGACCTCAACGGGCAGCGGGGCATCAAGTACGACCAGGACCTCGTGTTCGGCCACGGCGACCTGCAGAACGCGTTCTCGCTCGTCGACCTGCTCGAGCACGGCGCTCCCCAGGGCGGCCCCGCGTACGACGGCCCCCGCCACTTCGACTACAAGCCGTCGCGCACCGAGGACATCAACGGCGTGTGGGACTCCGCGGCCGCGAACATGCGCATGTACCTGCTCCTCAAGGAGCGCGCCGAGGCGTTCCGCGCCGACCCCGAGGTGCAGGCGGCGCTCGAGGCGTCGAAGGTGACCGAGCTGTCGACGCCGACGCTGAACGACGGCGAGTCCTACGACGACTTCCTCGCCGACCGGTCCGCGTTCGAGGACTTCGACGCCGACGCGTACTTCGGCGGCAAGGGCTTCGGCTTCGTCAAGCTGCAGCAGCTGGCCATCGAGCACCTCATGGGCGCTCGTTGAGCCAGCAGCTCGTCGCGGGGGTGGATTCCTCCACGCAGTCGTGCAAGGTCACGGTCCGTGACGCGGTCACGGGTGCGGTCGTCCGGGAGGGACGCGCGTCCCACCCGGACGGCACCGCCGTCGACCCGCAGCACTGGTGGGACGCGCTCGGCGCCGCGATCGCGGACGCCGGCGGCCTCGACGACGTCGCCGCAATCGCGATCGCGGGCCAGCAGCACGGCATGGTCGCCCTCGACGCCGACGGCCACGTCGTCCGCGACGCACTCCTGTGGAACGACGTGCGCAGCGCGGATGCGGCCGCGCAGATGGTCGAGGAACTCGGCCAGGAGGCGTGGGTCGCCCGCACGGGCCTGGTCCCGGTGGCCTCGTTCACCGGCACCAAGCTCCGCTGGCTCCGCGACACCGAACCCGACAACGCTGCCCGCGTCGCCGCCGTCGCGCTCCCCCACGACTGGCTGTCGTGGCGGCTGCGCGGCTACGGCCCAGCAGACCAGAGCCCCCACGGACCGGACCTCGACGCGCTCGCCACCGACGCCTCCGACGCCTCCGGGACCGCGTACTGGGACCCCGTGCGCCGCGAGTACGACCCCGACCTGTTCACCCTCGCGCTCGGCCGGCCGATGCGCGTCGCCGAGACCGGGGACGACGACGCCGTCATCGTGCCACGGGTCGTCGACCCTGACGAACCGATGGGCACCCTCGACGTCGACGTGCCCTTGCCCCACGGTGTCGTCGCCCCGTTGGGCCTCGTCATCGGTCCGGGACTCGGCGACAACGCCGGCGCCGCGCTCGGCCTCGGGCTCGGCCCCGGCGACGTCGCCGTGTCCCTCGGCACCAGCGGCACCGTCTTCGGCGTCACCGACGCCGAAGTACGCGACCCGAGCGGGACCGTCGCGGGCTTCGCCGACGGGACCGGGTCACGCCTGCCGATCGTCACCACCCTGAACGCGGCCCGCGTGCTCGAGGTGATCGGCGGCCTCCTCGGCGCCGACCACGACCAACTCGGCGAGCTCGCCCTGCAGGCACCCGCGGGCGCCGACGGCCTCGTGCTCGTGCCGTACTTCGTCGGCGAACGCACCCCGAACCGTCCCGACGCGACCGCGTCCCTGACCGGCATGACACCGGCGACGACGGACCGGCCGCACCTGGCCCGCGCCGCCGTCGAGGGCATGCTGTGCGCCCTCGCGGACGGACTCGCGGCCGTCGAGGACACCGGCGTCACCGTGACGCGGCTGCTGCTCATCGGCGGCGCCGCACGCAACGACGCCGTCCGCGCCGTCGCCGCCCAGGTGTTCGGCCGCGACGTCCTCGTGCCCGAACCCGGCGAGTACGTCGCCGCCGGAGCCGCCAAACAGGCCGCATGGGTCCTCAGCGGCACCCTCCCGCACTGGGAACCCGACACCACCGTCGTCCCCGGCGACCCCCACCCCCACGTGCTCGAGCAGTACCGCGCCGCCGCGCGCTGACCGACACTCCCGGCCCCCGGCACCGCAGCCCGCGGTGCCGGGGGCATCATCGTCCCCGGAGGACACCGCATGCCACTGACCGACCTGCCCCTCGACGAGCTCCGCCGCTACCGCCCGGAGGTCCGTCGGCCCGACGACTTCGACGCGTTCTGGTCGGACACCATCGCGTCCGCACGTGCCGCCGGCGCCGGGATCGCCCCCGTCCTGGCTCCCGCGCAGACCCCGGTGACCGGGCTGGTCATCGAGGACCTGACCTTCCCCGGCTTCGCGGGCGACCCGGTCCGGGCGTGGGTCTCCCGCCCGGTCGCCGCCGCGGGCCCCCTGCCCGTCGTCGTGGAGTTCCTCGGCTACAACGGCGGCCGCGGGCTGCCCGGCGAACGCGTCGCGTGGGCGCTGGCCGGGTACGTGCACGTGGTCATGGACACCCGCGGTCAGGGCAGCGGATGGGGTTCCGGCGGCGACACGCCGGACCCGCACGGCTCCGGACCGCACATCGGCGGCTGGATGACCGCCGGCATCGGGTCCCCGGCCGACCACTACTACCGCCGCGTGTACACCGACGCCGTCCGGCTGGTCGAGGCGGTCCGCACGCTGCCCGGCGTCGACCCCGACCGGATCGCGCTCACCGGCGGGAGCCAGGGCGGCGGCATCACGATCGCGGCGGCGGCCCTCGTCGAGGCGCACGTCGGCCCGCTCGTCGCGGTGCTGCCGGACGTCGCGTTCCTCAGCGACTGGGAACACGGCACGGACGTCGCGGTCGGCGGCCCGTACCTCGAGCTCGCGGCGTACCTGTCGGTGCACCGCGACGCCGCCGACACCGTGTGGGACACCGCCGCGTACCTCGACGCGGTGCACTTCGCCGCACGCATCACGGCCCCCGCGCTCTTCTCCGTCGCGCTCATGGACGACGTCGTGCCGCCGAGGACGACCTTCGCGGCGTACAACGCGCTCGCGTCGACGGACACGGCGATCGAGGTCTACCCGTACAACGGTCACGAGGGTGGCGGCTTCGCGCACTGGGAGCGTCAGGTGGCGTTCCTGCGGGCGCGGACCGCTCCCGCGCGGTGACCGAGCGGGTCACGGCTGCGGCCTTCCGCAGCGCGTTCCACAGGGCCGGGGATGCCGAACCGCTGGCGCTCCCGGACGGCGAGGTGGTCGGGTCCTCGGCGGACGACGCGATCGCGGTGTTGGCGGCGCTGCGTGCCACGGCGTGGCCCCGGAACGAATCCGTCGCGGACGGTGACGCGTTGCCGACGGTACGGGTCTGGCCGGCTCCGGACGTGCAGGTCGACTGCTTCCTCGGCTGGGGTCCGCCGGTGACGTTCGACCTCGACCTGCGGCAGATCGTCGACGACGACGCACTCGCGGCGCTGCTCGGCCTCGTGCGCCTCGTCTGTTCGACCACCGGCAAGGACGTCGTCGTGTGCCCCGAGGGTGAGCGCGGGGTCGAGGTGGTGCGCGTGTCCGCTCAGGACGGTCGGGTGACGCTGTCCCCGCTCGGACCGGTCAGCTCCCGACGAGCGCGGTGACGGCGTCGACCACGACCTGCCGCCGCCGCGCGGGCACCACGGCCGCCGTCAGGGCGTCGAACTCCGGGGACGCCTCGCTCCAGAACGCGGCGACGTGCAGCACGAGGCCGAGCAGGACGGCGGGCCGGTAGGCGCGAGGCAGCACACCGGCGCGCTGGGCACGCTCGACCTCGGCGACCGCGGCCGTGTTCCGGTCGACGACGGCCTGCAGCGGGGCGACCGCCGCGCGTTCCAGGCGGTGCCACGTCACGAGGCGCTGCGCCCAGGGCCGGCGGACCCACGCGTCGTGCAGTCGAGCGGCGTACCCGGGGAGGTCACCCGTGTCGAGCGGCACCTCGTCGAACGTCTCGGTCACGGTCTGTTCCACGAGGGCGTCGAACAGCCCTTCCTTGCTGCCGAAGTAGTGGAAGACCTGCGCCTTGTTGCTCGACGACGCCGCGGCGATGCGTTCGATCCGGGCACCGGCGAGCCCGACCGCGGCGAACTCCTCGCGGGCCGCGAGCAGGAGGCGGGCGCGCACCTCGTCGCTGGCTGGGGGCGTGAATCTGGCCATGCCGACCACCGTACCGACCGGAGCGCCCGGAGCCGGTGCGTCAGTTGATGCAGGTCCCCTGCTTGCCGTAGGCGTTGCCGACCGGGGTGGGTGACGGCGTCGCGGGGGTCGGCGCCGCGGACCCGTGCGAGCCGGAGCCCGAACCGGCGCCACCGGCCGAGCCCGAACCGCCGGCCGACCCGGCGCCGCCGGTGGACGCGGCGCTCGCGACCGTGTGACCGTCCGTCCCGAGCACGAGCGTCACGCCGGACACCGTCGACGACTGCACGGCGGTGGCACCGGGCACGACGTCCGCGACCGCCTTCGCCTGCGCCTCGGACCCCTTCGGGTACTCGACGACCGTGGCCGAGGTGGTCGTGGTGTCGGACGGCGCCCCGACGACGAAGCCCTTCGCCGTGAGTGCCGCCGACGCCGCGGTGGCACCGCCCGGCGTCGAGCCGCCGTTCTGCACCGACACGTGGACGCTGGACGGTGCCGCTGCCTTCGCCGCCGTGTAGGCCGGCGGTGCGCCGACGATGCTCTGGATGAACGCCGGCATCGCCCCGAAGTCCACCGCCACGGTGGAGTACCCGTCGATGGTGGGCGTGCCCGAGGTCGGGATCGCCGTGGACCGGATGTCCGACAGGTCGATGCTGCGGAAGGTGTTGACGAGGCCGGGGATGCTCAGCCCGTCGTCGATCTGCACCGCGTCGCCGACGCCGTGCAGCAGTGCCGAGACCTTGACGGGGTCGAGCAGCGTTCCCGCGGAGAGCACCCGTCGTGCCTCCTGCGAGAGGAAGTACTGCTGCCGGACCTCGCGGTCGAGGTCGCCGCGCGGGAGTCCGTCGCGCTGACGGACGAAGGAGAGCGCCTGCGAGGCGTTCAGCGTCGACACCCCGGCGGGCAGGTCCACGTTGGAGTTCGGGTCGTGGGCGGGCTCGTTGAGGCAGACCTGGATCGGACCGAGCGCCTTCACCAGTTCGTAGAAGCCGAGGAGCGAGACGCGGACGAAGTGGTCGATCGACAGTCCGCTCATGTTCTCGATGGTCTGGATGAGCAGCCGCATCCCGCCGGCGTCTCCCCCGCCGTTCGCCGCGCCGTCCGAGTACGCGCTGTTCAGCTTGAACGTGCCGTGCCCGGGGATGGGCACCCAGGAGTCGCGGGGGAAGGAGATCATCGTCGCGCTGCCGCCGCCGGCCGGGATGTGCAGGACGATCATCGTGTCGGTGTTCGTCGCGCCGCCGTCGAGCTGCGTACCGAGCTCGGCGAGTTCCTCGGGGGTGGCGTCCGCCGGGCGGTGGTCGTCGCCGACGAGCAGGATGTTCTGCGCCGCCCCGTCCGCGTCCGGCGCCGACGAGGAGTGCGGCAGGGCGATGTGGACCTTCGTCAGGCTGTTGTCGAGCTGCGCGTACGACCAGGCCGCGTAGCCACCGGTGAGGACGAGCGCCATCGCGAGGACGCCGCCGATCGCCGGGAACAGCACGCGGCCGCCGCGACGCTGCCGTCCGTGCCGGACGGCGACACGCTCCTGGGGAACGTCCGGGGTCGCACCCTCGCTTCGATCGTCACGCATGGCGTCACCATAGGGAAGAAGGCTCCACGGGGCGGGGGTGCACGCCTGAGAAGTCGCGCACCGCACCTGGGAATGCGCGCGGGAGTCGCGCGCGGCGAGGAGCTGGCCGACGGCCTCACCCGGGCGGACTCCACACGGGAGCGCCGCTCACCGCCTCGGCGATGCGCCGGCTGATCACCCCGAGCTGCTTCGTCTGCGCCGGGGTGAGCGCGTCGAAGACGACACGGTGCACGAGCGCCTGGTGCCCCGGTGTGGACGCCGCGACCTGGTCGTGACCGGCGTCCGTGAGTTCGGCGAGGGTGAACCGGCCGTCGGTCGGGTCGACCACGCGACGGACCCAGCCCTTCTGCTCGAGCCGGGTGACCGCGCGCGACAACCGCGAGAGCGTGCAGCTCGCGGCGGCGGCGAGGACGCTCATCCGGAGGGTCCGGTCGGGCTCGGCGTCGAGGGCGAACAGCACGCCGTGCTCGAAGTGCGTGAGGCCGCTGTCCCGTTGGAGCTGGGCGTCGAGTGCCGTCGGGAGTCGCTCGAGCACGGTCGCGAGCGCCACCCAGACCTCGAGCTGCTCGCTGCTCAACGGGGTGCGCTCCTCCGGCTGCGTCATGCGTCGATGGTACCGGTGTGACTTGCCCGGGCAAGTCAACTGCCCTACCGTGACTTGCTCAGGCAAGTAATCGACAGGAGTGGACATGGATCTCGGACTCACCGGCAGGACGGCGTTCGTCAGCGGATCGACGCAGGGCATCGGGTACGCGGTCGCCGCGTCGCTCGCGGCCGAGGGAGCACGGGTGGTGGTCAACGGACGCAACGGACGACGCGTCGACGCTGCGGTGGGACGGCTCCGCGCGGCGCACCCCGGCGCCGAGGTCTCGGGCCTGGCGGCGGACCTCGGCGACGCGGGCGAGGTCGCACGGCTCGTCGACCGCCTCCCCACCGTCGACGTCCTCGTGAACAACGTGGGGCAGTTCGGCCTCGCCCCGTTCGACTCGATCGACGACGACGAATGGTCGCGCTTCCTCGACGTCAACCTCATGAGCGGCGTCCGCCTGTCCCGGGCGTTGCTCGGCGGGATGCTCGACCGCGGATGGGGGCGCGTGGTGTTCATCAGCAGCGAGTCCGGCGTGGACGTCCCGGTCGACATGGTGCACTACGGCGTGACGAAGGCCGCGGTGCTCGCGCTGGGGAACGGCCTCGCGAAGCGCACCCGCGGGACGGGCGTCACGGTCAACACCGTCCTCGGCGGTCCGACGTACTCCGACGGTGTCGCCGCGGCCGTCGAGTCGATCGCCGCTGCGCGGTCGGCACCGGTCGAGACGGTCCGGGCGGAGGTGATCGGGCAGAACCGCACGACGCTGCTGGAGCGGTTCATCGAGCCCGAGGAGATCGCGGACCTGGTGGCCTACCTGGCGAGCCCGCGGTCGTCCGCAACGAACGGTGCCGCGATCCGCGCGGACGGCGGCGTCCTCACGACGATGCTCTGAACCGAACGAACCGAACGAGCCGAACGAGCCGAACGAGCCG
>NZ_JBQEPN010000013.1:15653-30944 GCF_052045775.1 Curtobacterium sp. 22159 | reverse complement strand
CCGAACGAGCCGAACGAGCCGAACGAGCCGGCCCCGGCCCCGCGACCAGGCCGCGCGGAGCCGGGCGGCCCGGAACCGGCGGCGCGGACGCGACCAGCCAGGACCGGGCCGACCGGCTCCGTCAGACGCACTCCCAGGTGACGATGCGTCGGTCGGCGGGCACGACCTCGCGCACCGGACCCTCGACGCGGACGACCGCACGGTCCGTCGCAGCACCGGGGACCGGATCCGGAGCCGGCCCACCGCCCGACGCGACGATCCCGTCGGCGTGCACCGCGCCTCCCGGCCGTGACGCGGCAGCGTGGGACGCGACCCAGACCTCCACGTCCCCCGGCTCGACGACCTTCCGCATGTCCCGTCCCGAGAACGCGAACCGCTGGACGGGCACGTCGAACCGGACGCGCACCGACTCCCCCGGTGCCAGCGCGACCCGGGCGTACCCGAGCAGCTGCACGACCGGACGGGTCACGCTCCCCTGCACGTCGTGGCCGTAGAGCTGCACGACGTCCTCGCCCGGGCGATCCCCGGTGTTCCGCACCGTCACGGTGACCGCGAAGGCGTCCCCGGTGTCCACGGTCGGGTCGACGACGAGGTCCTCGTACGCGAAGGACGTGTACGCGAGCCCGAAGCCGAACGGTCGCACGGGTGTCGAGTCCGTGGCGGTGACGTCGGACGGTCCACCGAGCCGCGGGTGCAGGTAGGTGTACGGCTGCGCCCCGGCAGCGCGTGGGAGCGAGACCGGCAGCCGGCCCGACGGCGACGTCGCACCCGTCAGGAGGTCCGCGATCGCGAGCCCTCCGCCCTCACCGGGGAAGAACGCCTGCACGACGGCGGCGGGGCGGGGCGCATCGCCGTCGAGCGCCCATCCGAGTGCGTACGGCCGGCCGGTCAGCAGGACCACCACCGTCGGCGTGCCGGTGGCGACGACCGCCTCGACCAGCTCCCGCTGGACGCCGGGCAGGTCGAGCGTCTCGGTGTCGTTGCCCTCGCCGACGGTGCCGCGGCCGAACAGGCCGGCCTGGTCACCGACGACGACCACGGCGACGTCGGAGGCCTCGGCCACGGCGACGGCGTCGGCGAAGCCGCTCCGGTCCGTCCCCGTGACGGCGCACCCCGCGGCGAAGCGGACGGCGGACGCGCCGAGCGCCGCGGTGACGGCCTCGCGGACCGTCGGGATCTCGAAGCCGAGTGGCAGGTCCGGGTGCGACGCGAGCACGTGGTTCGCGAAGGAGTAGCAGCCCTGCAGCGCCTCGGCCCGGTCGGCGTTCGGGCCGATGAGCGCGACGGACGCCCCGGCGCGCAGCGGGAGCACGGGTGCTCCGTCCGCGGCGCCCGCGGGCGCCTCGTTCGACAGCAGCACCAGGGACCGCGCCGCCAAGCGCCGGGCGAGGGCCCGGTGGTGGGGCGTGTCGAGGTCGATCCCGGTCGGCGGCGCGTCCTCGAACGCGTCGGGGTCGAGCAGACCCTGGCGCTCCTTCTGCCGGAGCACCCGCAGGACGGCACGGTCGACCAGCGCCTCGTCCACGGCCCCGGAGCGGACGCGGTCGACGAGCGGCTGGAGGTAGGCGTCCCCGGTCGGCAGTTCGACGTCGATCCCGGCGGACAGCGCGAGCGCGGCGGCCTCGCCACGGTCTGCGGCGATGCCGTGCATGACCTCGAGGAACGCGACGGAGAAGTAGTCCGCGACGACCGTGCCGTCGAACCCGAGCCGGTCCCGGAGCACCCCGGTCAGCAGGTCCGCGTTGGCGGCGACGGGGACGCCGTCCACCTCGGCGTACGAGTTCATCACCGAGCGCGCCCCTCCGTCGCGGAGGGCCATCTCGAACGGCGGGAGGAAGACGTCGGCGAGCTCCCGGGGTCCGGCGTGCACGGGTGCGTGGTTCCGCCCGGCCTGCGACGCCGAGTACCCGAGGAAGTGCTTGAGCGTGGCGTCGATGCCGGCGCTCTGCAGGCCCCGCACGTACGCGGTGCCGATCGTCCCGACCAAGTAGGGGTCCTCGCCGATGCACTCGTCCACACGACCCCACCGCGGGTCGCGGACCACGTCGAGCACGGGCGCGAGGCCCTGGTGCACACCGAGCGACCGCATGGACGCGCCGATCGCGGCACCGACCTGCTCGACGAGGTCCGGGTCGAACGCGGCTCCCCACGCGAGCGGCGTCGGGAAGGTCGCCGCCTTCCACGCGGCGAGCCCGGTGAGGCACTCCTCGTGGACGAGCGCGGGCACGCCGAGCCGGGTCTCGCGCTTGAGCCGTCGCTGCTCCGCCCAGAGCCACGCCGCGCGGTCGTCGGGTTCGACGGGACGGGTGCCGTACACGCGGGTGAACTGGCCGATGCCGTGGCGGGTGATGTCGGCGAGGGTGCGGCCGCCGTCGGCGTCCTGGTGCGCTGCCATCTCGCCCTGCATCGGGGCGACGACGCCGTTCTGGTCGAGCCAGTAGCCGACGAGTTGTGCGGTCTTCTCCTCGAGGGTCATCGCGGCGAGCAGGGCGGCGGCGCGGTCGCCGTCGGTCGGCTCGGTGGCGGTGTCCGTCGCTGCGGTGGCGTCCTGGAGGCGCGGCGCGCCCCCGGCGGACCGCGTCGCGTCCGTCGCGGTCACCCCTTCACCGCCCCGGTCAGACCGCCGACGATGCGGCGCTGGAAGACGGCGAAGAACACGAGCGCCGGGATCATCGACAGCGAGGTGAACGCCAGCACCCGGGCGGTGTCGACGGAGTACTGCGACGAGAACGCCTGCACCCCGAGCGGCAGCGTGTACGCCGACGCGTCGTTGAGGATGAACAACGGCAGGATGTAGCTGTTCCAGCTGCCGATGAAGGCGAGGATGCCGACCGTGACGACGCCGGGCAGCGACAGCGGGACGACCATCCGGAAGAAGAACCCGAGGCGGCTCGCACCGTCGATGGACGCGGCCTCCTCGAGCTCGTCCGGGATCGCACGGAGGAAGGGCACGAGGATGATGACCGTCGTCGGCAGCGCGAACGCGATCTGCGGCAGGATCACCCCGGCGAGGCTGTTCGTCAGACCGAGGTCCTTCACGAGCAGGTACAGCGGCGTGATCGCGACGGTGATCGGGAACATCAGGCCCGCGGCGAACAGCGAGTAGAGCGCGTCCCGCCCGCGGAACCGGTAGCGCGCGATGACGAAGCTCACCATGAGGCCGAGCGCGACGACACCGACCGTTGTCGTGACGCCGGCGATCACCGAGTTGCCGAGCTCCTGCCAGAAGACGCCGCTGGACAGCACGGCGAGGTAGTTGTCGAACTGCCAGGGTGCCGGCAGCCCGGCGGGGCTCGCGGTGATCTGCGAGTTGCTGCGGAACCCGCCGAGCACGATGTACGCGACCGGGCCGATGCACACCGCGATGAACAGCAGCGCGATGAAGTAGGTGCCGAGGTTCCGCTGGCGTCGGACCGGACCGGTGTCGCGGGCCCGACGGCTCCCCTTCGGCGAGACGATGGAGGCGGTGACGGTCATCGATCGGCCTTCTCGGTGAGGGCGCCGGCGGTGTCGCGACGCAGGACGAACCGCTGGTAGACGAGGGCGACGACCAGCGAGATGAGGAAGATGACCACGGCGACGGCGTTGCCGTACCCGTAGTTGCCGGACATACGCCCGTTCGCGACCATGTACGTCGCCATCGTCGAGGTCCCCGCGGTCGCGGCGATGTACTGGCCCCAGATGATGTAGACGAGGTCGAAGAGCTGTAGCGACCCGATGATCGACAGGAACGCCCAGATGCGCACGGTCGGGCCGAGCAGCGGCAGGGTGATCCGACGCTGGATCTGCCAGTAGCTCGCGCCGTCGAGCTGCGCGGCCTCGAACAGTTCCTCGGGGATGCTCTGGAGCCCGGCGAGGAACAGGATCACGGCGAAGCCGATGTACTTCCACGAGATGATCGCGAGCAGCGTCCAGATCGCGATGTCCGGGTTGGACAGCCAGTCCGTTCGCAGCGCCCCGAGGCCGACCGCCTGGAGCAGGTCGTTCACGGCGCCGCTCGACTGGAGCATGAGGCTCCACCCGGTGCCGACGATCACCTCGGAGATGACGTACGGCACGAAGATGAGGACGCGGATCAGACCACGGCCGCGGATGCGCTGGTTGAGCAGCAGTGCGAGCACGACCGCGATCGGGCCCTGCACGATCAGCGAGCCGATCACGATGAACGCGTTGTGCAGGAGCACGCCCCGGAAGTCGGGGTCGGTGAAGATGATGGCGTAGTTCTGCAGACCGACGAAGTCGGTGGGGGTGCCGTACCCCTGCCACTTGTAGAAGCCGTAGTAGGCGGCGAGCGCGACGGGCAGGATGACGAACCCGACGAACATGATGGTCGCCGGGCCGGCGAGCACGGCGATCTCGATCCGGGTGCGGACGTCGGTGCCCTTCCGGGCCCGGCGGGCCGGGGCCGACGGCGAACCGTCGGCCCCGCCCTGGCGACGCCCCGCCCCGGACCGCGCTTCCCCGGACCGTTCCGGGGAGCGGGGTGCGACGGAGGTGGTCATCGTGTCCTCAGCCCTTGGCCGCAGCCTGGTTGACGGTCTTCACGATGTCGTCGACGGACCCCTTGCCGGCGAGCAGGTTGACGACGCTCGTGTTGAGGGCGTTGCCGACGTTCTGGCCGTACACGGTGTCGAGGTAGTTCGACACGAAGGGCGCCTTGTTGTAGGCCGCGAGCACGCTCTTGAGGTACGGCTCGGTGACGACCGACTGTGCGGACTTGTTCGCGGGGATGGCGTTGAACGCCTTGTAGTAGGCCTCCTGCACGGGCTTCTCGGTCATGTAGTTGAGGAAGTCGGTGCAGGCCTTCTTCGGTGCCTTCGCGGAGCAGGAGAACCCGTCCACGGCGCCCATCATCGAACCGGTCGCCCCCTTGCCGCCGGAGACCTCGGGGAACGGGAAGAAGCCGAGGTCGGGCAGCGGCTTGCCGTCCGGGGTGAGCGAGGAGATCACGCCCGGGTCCCACGCGCCCATGAGCTCCATCGCGGCCTTGTGGTTCGCGACGAGGCCGGCGGAGCTGCCGGCGCCCTGCTGCGCTGCGGTGGTGAGGTAGCCGTCGTTGAACGGCTTGGTGTCGAAGAACGCCTTGGTGTCCTTGCCCGCCTGGGTCCAGCAGGCGTTGTCGAACTTGAGGTCCTTCGCCGTCTTGGTGAGGGTGCTCTCGCTGCAGGCCCGGAGCGCGAAGTTGTAGTACCAGTGCGCGGCCGGCCAGGCGTCCTTCGCACCCACCGCGACCGGCTGGATCCCGGCGTCCTTGAGCTTCTGGATGTCGGCGTTGAGCTCGTCCATGGTCGTGGGCGTGCCCTGGATGCCGGCCTGCTTGAAGAGGTCCTGGCTGTACCAGATGCCCTCCGGGTTGACGTCGACCGGCATGGCCCAGGTCTTGCCGTCCTGCTGGTAGCCCTTGAAGGCGCCGGCGCTGACCTGGTCCTTCGCGTTGCTGCCGATCGAGCCGGTGATGTCCATCAGCTGGCCGGCGTTGACCATCGCGGCCATCTTGCCGCCGCCGCGCTGCAGGAACACGTCCGGGGCGGACCCGGAGTTGAGCGCGGTCTGCAGCTTGCCGTCCAGGTCCTCGTTCTGGATCGCCTGGATCTTGATGGTGACGTTCGGGTTCTTCGCCTCGAAGTCCTTGACGGTCTTCTCCCAGAACGCCTTGCCGGGGCCGGTCGTCGAGTTGTGCCAGAAGGTCATCGTGACCTTCCCGCCGTCGCTCGATGCGTCGCTGCCGCTCGAGCAGCCTGCGGCCACCAGTGCTGTCGCGCCGATCAGCGCGATGGCTGCCGCGGCACGGATCTTCCTCGTCATCGTGGAACTCCTGAAGTGTCGTCGTTGACATGCAGCGACATCGGTTGCCGCTGCGGAGAGCGTGACAGAGCCGCCACAGCCTTGTCAATCGTTATCGATAACGTTTTCGTTGCCGAGATCGAGCGTCCGCGGCGGTACGGTGAGCACATGGACTCGGCCCTCGGGATGCGTCCCGGTGCCGGCCGGGTGACGATCGCGGACGTCGCGCGCGCCGCCGGCGTCTCGATCCCGACGGTCTCGAAGGTGATCAACCAGCGCGACGGCGTGGCCCCGGCGACGATGCTCCGCGTGCAGGAGGTGGTCGAACAGCTCGGCTACGAGACCTCGCTCGTCGCCCGCAGCCTCCGCAGCTCCCGCACCGGGGTCGTCGGCATCCTGGTGCCCGAGTTCGAACCGTTCTCCACCGAGCTGCTCCGCGGGATCTCGAGCGCGACGACCGGCACCGGCTACGAGCTCCTCGCCTACGCGGGCCTCGTGACCGGAACGGACCAACCCGGGTGGGAGCGCAGGTCGCTCTCGCGGCTGTCCGGCACGCTCATCGACGGCGCCATCGTGGTCACGCCCACCACCGCGCTGTCGAGCTCGTCGATCCCCGTCGTCGCCATCGACCCGCACACCGGGCCCGAGGGGCACGCCACCGTCGACTCGGACAACGAGGAGGGCGGTGTCCAGGCGGTCCAGCACCTCCTCGCGCTCGGGCACACCCGCATCGCGCACCTCCACGGCCGCGCAGACCTGGCGTCCGCCCAGCTCCGGCAGGCCGGCTACCGACGTGCCCTGACGGACGCCGGCATCCCCGTCGACGAACGCCTGGTGCGCGACGGCGGGTACCAGGAGGACCAGTCCGCGGCGGCCGCCCGTGACCTGCTGTCGATGCCCGACCGCCCGACTGCCGTGTTCGCCGCGAACGACTCCTCAGCGGTCGGTGTGCTCCGGGCGGCGTCCGAGCTCGGCCTCCGCGTCCCCGAGGACCTGTCGGTCGTCGGGTTCGACGACGTCCCACAGGCGTCCATGACCACCCCGCCGCTCACGACGGTGGCCCAGCCGCTGACCGAACTCGGATCCCGGGCGGTCGACATGCTCCTGACGATGCTGCGCGGGGAACCGGCGTCGGCCCACGTCCGGCTGCCGACCACGCTGCGCGTCCGCCGGAGCACCGCGCCCGTGCCGAACGCGCGCTGACTGCGCGCCGCGCCCGTGCCGCACGCACGCTGACGGCGCGCCGGCCGAGCGCCGCACCGCCTCAGCGACGGAGCGTCTGCTTCGGGTACTCGCCGAACCGCTCGGCGTACGCGGCCGAGAACCGTCCGAGGTGCGCGAACCCCCACCGACGCGCGACGTCCCCGACGGCACCGGCCTGGGGATCGGCGTCGAGCAGTTCCGCACGGACGCGGTCGAGCCGGACCTGTCGGAGGTAGGTCAGGGGCGACACGTCGAAGACCCGCCGGAACGATTCCTGCACGGACCGGACGCTCAACCCCGACACCTCGGAGAGGTCGGCGATCGTCACCGGCTCGGACGCGTGGTCGTGGATGTACTCGACCGCTGCCCGGAGGCGGGCGTTGCGCGGCTGCCCGAGCACCACCGGCAGGTCGTCCAGCTGCGGTGGGAAGAGGTCGAGGAAGACCTCGGCCGCGGCGGTCTTCGCGGCCTGCCACGCCACCGATTCCGGCCCGCCCACGCGGAGCGCCCTGGCGAGCGCCGTCATCGCGCCGTGCCACCGGCGCGCACCCTCCTGGTCGGCGACGCGGTGGTCGTCGAAACGCAGCGCGTGCTCGCCGACGTCAGAGCGTGCGGCGGCGACACGGTGCAGGAACGCTCGGTCGAAGTGGACGAGGCGCTGGTCGTAGTCCTCGGTGCGGAACGAGAACGGATGGTCCGGCGGGATCAGCACGGGGGTCTCGAGCGGGAGTTCGCGTCGGTCGCCGAGCCGCTGGACCTCGGCCGACCCGGTGCTCATCCAGGTGACGACGTAGTCGCCACCCGCGGCGACGAGGCCGCTCAGGACGCCCCGGAGCTGCGACCGGCGGATCGTCACCTCGGCATCGCCGAGGGCGGTGTACCGGTACTCGAAAGCTTCACCGGTCGGCTGCGCGACCCACCGCTCGCCGCCGTAGACCCCTCCGAGGTCGCGCACGGCATCGTCCGGTCGGTGCCCGGTGACCTCGAAGCGGACCGTCGCGGGGGTCGAGGGTTCGTCTTCCCCGAACGCCTCGATCAACGGGTCGGCCACACGGGCCTCCGCAGGGGATCGACTGTCCGGAATCCACCGTTCTCGGCGTTATCTGGATACGCTGTGACGGTGAGCGCGGCGTATCGTTGCGCGGAACCGACACGCACCAGAGGGGCGACCGCGTGAGTGAGATCGACCTGACGGCCGCCGTCACCCGACTCGAGGCGGCGATGGGGGCCCTGCGCGCCCGGCTGCGGGAACGGCTCGGCATCTCCGGCAACGACCTCACCGTGCTGCAGTTCGTCGCCCGTGCAGCCGCGGCGGAGCGGACGGTCCGGGTGAAGGACCTCGCGGCGCACCTGGGCCTCAGCGGTCCGGCGGTCACCGGGACGGTGGATCGTCTCGAACGTGCCGGTCACCTCTGCCGGGTGCCGAACCCCGACGACGGCCGGAGCCGGTTCATCGAGCTGACCGAGGCCACGCAGCACGCCTACGCCTCCGCGATGGACAGCACGAACGAGCGTCTGCACGAGCTGTTGTCCTCCTTCACTGATCGGGAACGAGCCAAGTACGTCCAGGTCATCGACCGCGTGGTCGAGGCCATCGAGTTCGGCGCGCCGACCCCGTAGCGGCGACCCCGTAGCGGCAGAGTACGGGCGCGCGAGCACCCCCTCGAACATTTGTCCAGCAAGCGCAGTTGCGTAACTTCCCGACCTATCTTGCCGGACGAGCAGCTGCGTCGTCCGTACGTTCGTCCTCGGGTGCCCCCGAACGGGGGGACGAGGACGACGAGGAGGAATCATGGGCAACTACGAATCCCAGCAGGGCGTCGATCCGGTGCGCATCGAGACGTTCCGGCGGATGCGCAAGCGCTGGAAGTACGGCGAGCTGCAGGACGCTCCGGGTCTGTACGAGGACTTCTTCACCGACACGGCGCGCGACGCGCGACGCGTCTGACAGAGCACGACCGACGGACGGGAGGCGCGTGGCGGGATCGCCACGCGCCTCCAGTGCGTCCGGGGCTCGCCATGCCGTCCCGCCCGCCGCGTCAGGACGGAGCGGGCGCGGTCGATTCGGCGAGGTGCATCGCGCACGGGATGAGCGCGTGGGTCAGCTCGACGCTGCCGCCCTCGAGCCGTTCGACCAGCGACTCCACGGCGAGGCGCCCGAGTTCCGGGCCGGGGGCGTTCAACGTGGTGAGCACCGGTTCGGTCGCCGCTCCGGCGCCGTCGGAGGACACGATCGCGATGACGGAGACGTCCTCGGGCACCCGCCGCCCTGCCGCGGTCAGCCCGCTGACGAGCCCGAAGTTCGAGTCGTCCTTCATGATGATCGCGGCGGTGACCGCCGGGTCCTCCTCGAGGAGCGCTGCCGCGGCCCGTCGTCCGCCCTCCGCGGAAGCGCCCGCGGCCACGACCGTGCCGTACATCCCCCGAGCGGCGACGGACGCCCGGAAGGCGGCCTCGGTGCGGACCTTCGGGCCGTACTCCGCCATGGCCGTCCCGTCGAGGTCCTCGACGACCAGGCCGACGCGACGGTGCCCGAGCCCGGCGAAGTGGTCGAGCGCGTCCTCGACGGTCCGCTCGAAGTCGATGTCGACGTAGGACATCGCCGACGGCTCCGCGGTGCGGCCGATCGCGACGAACGGCACGTCCATCGCCTCGAGCTGCGCGATCCGGGGGTCGTGCATCGTGACCTCCATCACGACGACCCCGTCCGCCAGCCCGCCGGAGATCAGGTCCCGGACGTCTTCGGCGGTGGCGGCAGCGGGCCACAGGACGAGGTGGTAGCCGAGCTCGGACGCCCGGCTCGCCGCGCTCGTGAAGAACTGCATCGCGGTCTGTCCGAGCCGGTGTTCGAGGACGGGGAAGAGCAGCGCCAGGATCCGCGTCCGGCGCGACGCGAGGGCGCGCGCGACCACGTTGTTGCGGTAGCCGAGCTCGCGCATGGCCGCGGTCACCCGGGCGCGGGTGTCCGCGGAGACCCGCTTGTTGCCGTTCACGACGAACGAGACGGTCGCGATGGAGACGCCGGCGCGTTCGGCGACCTGCTGCATCGTCGCCATGCCCTCCCCCGTTCGTCCGATCCGCTCACTGTAGCGCCGTCCCGATCCGGGAAAGTTCATCTAAGCGCTTTACTGTCGAAGCGCTTAGATGCTACGGTCGTGCCCACTCGGGACGCGACGGAGCGCTTCTGGTCCGGTTCGCCCCCGATCCACGGACGGCACGACGTCCGTGTCCGGCAACCATCCAGAGAAGAGCGAAGCAATGAAGCCTCGACACCGCAGGATCGCCCCGGTCCTCAGCGCGGTCGCCATGCTGGCGACCGTCCCCCTCGTCCTCGCCGGCTGCTCCGGGGGCTCCTCCGCGAGCCCCGGCGGCAAGGTCGACTCCATCACCGTGCTCGACTACTACAACCAGGGCAACGACAAGAAGGTCATCGGCGAGTACCTCGACAAGTGCGGCGCCGAGAACGACGTCACGATCAAGCGCAGCCTCGTCCCGGGCTCCTCGCTCATCCAGAAGGTGCTCCAGCAGGCGTCGTCGAAGACCCTGCCGGACGTCCTCATGCTCGACAACCCGGACCTCCAGCAGATCGCCGAGACCGGGGCGCTCTCGCCGCTCACCGACTACGGCATCTCGACCGACGGGTACGCCAAGGGCGTGCTGCAGGCCGGGACCTACAAGGGCAAGGTCTACGGCCTCGCCCCCACCGTGAACACGATCGCGCTGTTCTACGACAAGAAGAAGCTCGCGGCGGCCGGCATCACGCCGCCGAAGACGTGGGACGAGCTCAAGACCGACGCCGCGAAGCTGACCTCCGGCAGCCAGTACGGGTTCGCCGTGGACGCCAACGCCACCTACGAGGGCACCTGGCAGTTCCTGCCGTTCATGTGGTCCAACGGCGGTGACGAGAAGGACATCGCCACCGCGAAGACCGCCGAAGCCCTCACCCTGTGGAAGGACCTGGTCGACGACGGGTCGATGTCGAAGAGCGTCCTCAACTGGACCCAGGCCGACGTGAACGACCAGTTCATGGCGGGCAAGGCCGCGATGATGATCAACGGTCCGTGGCAGATCCCGGCGCTCAAGCAGTCCGGCATCGACTACGGCATCGCGCAGATCCCGGTGCAGTCGGCCGGCGACACCGCCGTCGCACCGCTCGGCGGCGAGGTGTGGACCGTCCCGAACACCGGCGACAAGGCCAAGCAGCAGGTCGCCGCGAAGATCGTCGACTGCATGAACGACGCGAAGAACCAGCTCGCCATGGCGAAGCTCCGCTACACGATCCCGTCGAAGACCGACGTGGCGCAGCAGTTCGGCAAGGACGTCCCCGAGGAGCAGGTGTTCGTCGACCTCGTGGCCGACGCCCGCGCCCGCACCGGCGAGCTCGGCGCGGACTGGCCGAAGGCGGCGACGAAGATCTACACGGCCGTCCAGTCGGCGCTGACCGGGCAGGCCTCGCCCGCGGACGCGCTGAAGAACGCGCAGTCGAGCAACTGAGCATGACGACCGCGACCGAGGTCGCCCCGCCGCGGGCCGTCGGCGACGGAGCCACCGCTCCGTCCCGGCGGCCCGGGCGCCGGGGGCCGTCCCTGCGCTTCGAACGGATCGCGCAGCTGCTGTTCCTGCTGCCGGCCGTCCTGTTCCTCCTGCTGTTCTTCGGCTACCCCGTGGTGAAGAACATCGTGATGAGCTTCCAGGCCTACACGACGTCGACCTTCTACACGGGCGAGGCGCCCTGGGTCGGCATCGCGAACTACGCCTCCGTGGTGTCGTCCCAGCTGTTCGGTCCGGCGCTGCTCAACACGGCCCTGTTCACCATCGGGTCGATCGTCGGGCAGTTCGTCATCGGGCTCCTGCTGGCGCTGTTCTTCCGGCGGAACTTCCCGCTGTCCGGGCTGCTGCGCTCCCTGCTCCTGCTCCCCTGGCTGCTCCCGCTCATCGTCTCGAGCGCGGTGTGGAAGTGGATGCTCGACCAGGACTCGGGCGTCGTGAACCAGTTCCTGCACGCGTTCGGCATCGGCTCCGTGCCGTGGCTGACGAGCCCCGCGGTCGCGCTCGTGACCGTCATCGGCGTGAACATCTGGATCGGCATCCCGTTCAACACGACGATCCTCTACGGCGGCCTGCAGGACATCCCGACGGAGCTCTACGAGGCGGCAGCGCTCGACGGTGCCACCGGGTGGAAGGCGTTCTGGTCGATCACCTGGCCGATGCTCCGGCCCGTCGTCAGCGTCACCCTCGTGCTCGGCGTCGTCTACACGATCAAGGTGCTCGACATCATCCTCGGGTTGACGAACGGTGGGCCCGCGAACGCCACGCAGACCATCGCCACCCAGTCGTACGACCTGTCCTTCAAGCAGTTCGACTTCGGGCAGGGCGCCGCGCTGAGCAACATCCTCATCGTGATCTCGGCCCTGTTCGCGATCGTCTACCTCCGCCTCAACAGGAAGGCCGTCGATGACTGAGACCGCACTCCGCACCCGCGCCGTCGTGACCCGTGGGTCCCGCCGGCCCCGCAGCGGCACCACCTGGAAGCAGTGGGTCCTGTCCGGCGTCGGGATCCTCATCCTCGCCGTGATGCTCTTCCCGGTGTACTGGATGATCAACATCTCGCTGCAGCCGGCCGGCCCCGCGATCGAGGCCGCCTGGTTCCCGATCCACGCCCAGCTGAACGGGTACGTGCAGGCCATCGCCGACCAGGGCGGTGCCCTCCTCACGAGCCTCGCGATCGCGCTCGGCAGCGTGGTGGTCAGCCTGCTCATCGCCACGCCCGCCTCCTACGCGCTCGCGCAGTTCAAGGTGCGCGGCGTGGGAGCGGTGCTGTTCGGCATCCTCATCTCGCAGATGATCCCGGGCATCGTGGTGGCGAACGCGCTGTACGCCGCCTACAACGACCTCGGGCTGCTCAACACGATCCCCGGGCTGGTCCTCGCCGACTCCACCGCCGGCGTTCCCTTCGCGATCCTCATCATGCGCGCGTTCATGCTGAACATCCCACCGTCGATCATCGAGGCCGCGAAGGTCGACGGGGCGGGGAACTTCCGGGCGTTCCGGTCGGTCGTCGTGCCGATCAGCGCGAACGCCCTCATCACCGCCGGGCTCTTCACGTTCCTGTTCACCTGGAGCGACTTCCTGTTCGCCCTGACGCTCACCACCACCGGCGACGTCCGGCCGATCACCCTCGGCATCTACAACTACATCGGCACGTTCACCGCCGACTGGTCGACCGTCATGGCCGCAGCGGTGATGGCGTCGATCCCTGCCATCGTGCTGCTGCTCGTGGCACAGAAGTTCATCGCCGCCGGGGCCACCGGCGGTGCCGTCAAGTGACCTCGGCCCCCACCGCCGACGCGACGCACGACCCAGAGAGGTACACACCATGACCACCACCCCGCTCCGCATCACCGTCTGGGGCGAGAACGTCCACGAGCAGGTCGAGCAGCACGTCGCCGACCGGTACCCGGACGGGATGCACGGCGCCATCGCCGACGGCATCCGCGAGAACCTGCCGGAGGCCGTCGTCCGCACCGCCACCATGCAGGAACCCGAGCACGGGCTCACCGACGCGGTCCTCGCCGAGACCGACGTCCTCACCTGGTGGGGCCACGCCGCGCACCAGGACGTCGACGACGCCGTCGTGGACCGCGTGCACAAGCACGTGCTCTCCGGCATGGGGCTCGTGGTCCTGCACTCGGGCCACTGGTCGAAGATCTTCGGGAAGCTGATGGGTACGACCTGCACGCTCCGGTGGCGGAGTGAGCACGACCAGGAGCTCGTCTGGACCGTGAACCCGCAGCACCCCATCACGCGCGGCGTCCCCAACCCGATCGTCATCCCCGAGCAGGAGATGTACGGCGAGTACTTCGACGTGCCGACCCCCGACGAACTCGTGTTCATCTCGGGCTTCACCGGCGGCGAGGTGTTCCGCAGCGGCATGACCTACCGCCGCGGCCTCGGGAAGATCTTCTACTTCTCCCCCGGCGACCAGGACTTCCCCGTCTACCACCACCCGGACGTCCGGCGCGTCATCGCGAACGCCGCCGAGTGGGCGCGACCCGAACGCGAACGGGAGATCCCCACGCTGCGCCGCTACGAGCTCGGCGAGTACTTCGACGGCCAGCACTACCGCGGTCCGTTCGACGACGCGCCCGTCGACGACGAGGTGCACGCGTGACCCTCCGCGTCGTCCAGGTCGGCGCCGGCGGGATGGGCCGGGCCTGGCTCGGGACCGTCGCCGCCGACCCCGACGTCGAACTCGTCGGCATCGTCGACCTCGACCTGGACGCAGCCCGCGCCGGGGCCGCCCACGCCGGCGACCCAACGATCCCGGTCGGCACGGACCTCACCGCGCTGGCCGCCGAGACGGGTGCGGAGGCGGTGCTCGACATCACCGTGCCCGTCGCCCACCACCCGGTGACGCTCGAGGCACTGCGCGCGGGACTGCCCGTGCTCGGCGAGAAGCCGGCCGCGCAGACGGTCGCCGAGGCGCTCTCGCTCGCCGCCGCCGCGGAGGTCACGGGCCGGCTGTTCATGGTGTCGCAGTCCCGCCGGTACAACGACCAGCTCGTCGCGTTCCGGCAGCACGTCCGCGGGCTCGGCGGGGTCGGCGGCCTGAGCACGCGGTTCGCGAAGGCCCCGCACTTCGGTGGCTTCCGCGAGGAGATGGACGACGTGCTCCTGCTCGACATGGCGATCCACGCGTTCGACACGGCGCGCTACGTGCTCGAGCGCGACCCGGTGTCCGTGTACTGCGAGTCGTGGAACCCGTCGTGGTCCTGGTACCGGGGGGACGCCGCCGCTGCCGCGGTCTTCACGTTCGAGGACGACGTGCGGTACGTGTACGACGGCTCGTGGTGCGCCCCGGGAGCCGAGACCTCGTGGAACGGCGACTGGCGGGCGTCCGGCGCGGCGGGGACGGCGCTCTGGGACGGTGACCACGACCCGTGGAGCGACCTCGACGGCGTCCCGGGCAGGCCGACCGGAGCGCCGAGCGTCGGGAACGAGATCGCGGGCTCCCTCGCGTCCTTCGTGCGCGCCGTCCGTTCCGGACAGGTGCCGGACGGCGAGGTGCACGGCAACGTGATGAGCCTGACGATGGTGGACGCCGCCATCGCGTCGGCACGGTCCGGTGGTCGCGTCGTCATCGACGAGGTGCTCGAGCGGGCACACGCGGACGCGCTCGCGGCGGAGCAGGACGAGGCCGTCCGCGCGCGGCTCGCCTCGTGGGGATCGGTGCGCGACGCGCTGGCGTCGTGGTCGCCGGAGGCGGCCGCCCTCGGCTGACCGACCGGCGGTGCACGGGAGGCG
>NZ_JBQEPN010000013.1:13059-15634 GCF_052045775.1 Curtobacterium sp. 22159 | reverse complement strand
CGCCTCCCGTTCTCCGAGCCGTCCGCGCTGACAGTTCCACCGCCGGTCGACTCCCGGAAACCTGTGGGAAAGCTCAGCAAGGTCGGATGTCCGAGGCCCCGACCACGGGGCCCGGAACGAAGGACACCATGACCTCGCAGCACCCCTCCCGACGGCGACGGACCGGCCGCGCCGTCGGAGCCGCCTTCGCGGCGTCCGCCGCGCTCGCGGCGACGACGCTCGTCGGATCGACCACCGCGGCCACCGCCGCCGAAGCGCCCCTCATCGAGTCCGGCGTGACCAGCTGGCAGTACCTCGAGGACGGCAGCGACCCCGCTGCCGGCCAGGCCGAGCGCACCGCCTGGACGACCGGTGCCCTGCCGGCCGGCGACTGGAAGTCCGGCTCGGGCTCCTTCGGCGCGAAGAACGGCGTCGCGACGGGCATGGGCGGCGGGTACACCGTCGACACCCTGCTGGACCAGTACCGCGACGACGGCACCGACGTGCCCACCTACTTCTTCCGCACCTCCTTCGAGGCGGACGCCACGGACCTCGCCACCTGGAAGTCCTTGACCGCCGAGGTCGTCTACGACGACGCCCTCGTCGTGTACGTGAACGGTCAGCGCGTCGCCGGGTTCGAGGACTCCGCGATCACGCAGAACGTGCAGTACGCCGGCGACAACGGCTCGGACCCGGACGAGAGCACCTTCTCCGTCGACGCGTCGCTGCTGCACGAGGGGAGGAACGACGTCGCGGTCGCGCTCCACCAGGGCCGCTCGAACAGCTCGGACGTCTACTTCGACATGGAGTCGCTCGTCCCGGTCGCGGCGGACACCCCGGCGCTCATCTCGGACGTCGTCATGACGATCGGGGCCGACGAGTCCGCGCGCAACCTCGCCTGGTACTCCGACTCGGCGGCGGCCGAGGTCGCGCAGGTCGTCCCCGCCTCGCGTCTGGTCGGCGGCGCGTTCCCGGCGTCCGGCGCCACTGAGGTCGTGAGCACCTCGGGGACCGCGACCGACGGCCAGCAGTACCACCACGCCACACTCGGCGGCCTGTCCGCGTCGACCGAGTACGCGTACCGCGTCGGCAGCGACGCCGACGGATGGAGCCCGGTCACGACGTTCCGCACCGGCGACGGCGACGGCGACTACTCGTTCGTCTTCATCGGCGACGCGCAGATCGGCGCCTCGGGCAACGCGGCGAAGGACACCGCCGGGTGGGTCGACACGATGGACGTCGCCGAGCGAGCCTTCCCCGACTCCGAGATGGTGTTCTCGGCGGGAGACCAGGTGAACACGGCGTCGAACGAGGCGCAGTACGAGGGCTTCCTCTCCCCCGACCAGCTCCGACGCATCCCGCTCGTGACGAACATCGGCAACCACGACGTCGCGAGCCTCGCGTACGAGCAGCACTTCAACCTGCCGAACGTCTCGGCGGAGCACGGCAAGCCGGACGCCGCACGCGCCGGCGGAGACTACTGGTTCGTGTACGGCGACACGCTCTACATCTCGTTCAACTCGAACGACATGGACGACGCCGGGCACGCCGAGTTCGCGCGACAGGTCCTCGCGGAGCACGGTGACGAGGCCCGCTGGAAGGTCGTCACGTTCCACCACTCGGTCTACAGCGTCGCCTCGCACGCCACGGACTCGGACATCGTCACGCGTCGGGCCGAACTGCCGCCGGCGCTCAGCGCGCTGGACGTGGACCTGGTGCTCATGGGCCACGACCACGTGTACGTCCGCAGCCACCTGATGAGCGGGACCACCCCGGTGGGGACCGACCAGGCGGTCGGGTCCTCCGTCACGCCGGCGGGTGACGAGGTGCTGTACGTCACGGCGAACTCGTCGTCGGGCAGCAAGTACTACGAGATCCAGCAGCAGGACTTCGCGTTCTCGGCGGTGCAGAACCAGGAACACACGCCCAACTTCACCAACGTCGAGGTCGCGGACGACAGCATCACGATGACGACGTACCGGTCGGCGGACCTCACCGTCGTGGACGCGGTGACGCTCCGGAAGCCGGCGGTCCCCGCGGAGCCGGAGCCGACCGTCCCGGGCACCGACCCGACCGCGCCCACCGCTCCGGGGACCGACCCGACGGCGCCGGGGACCGACCCGACCGCCCCGGCGACGCCCGGTGACGGCGCCCCGGTCGCCGCGGACCTCTCCACGCTCACGGAGGCGACGCACACCCTCCGGGTGGACGCCGTCGACGCCGAGGCCGGCACCGTCACGGTCGCCGTCCCCCGGGCGCTGGCGGGCACGCCGTTCGACTGGTTCGTCCACTCGGAGCCGGAGTACCTCGGCGACCTCACGACCGACGACGACGGCGTCCTGACGCTGCAGCTACCGGTCGACCTCGAGGCGGGCACGCACACCCTCGTCGCCCAGCGCGCCGACGGTTCCGTCGCCACCTGGGCCACGTTCGAGTTCGTGGTCGACCCGGTCACCGGCGCGCCGACCGGCGAGCTCGCGTTCACCGGCGCGGAGGTCCTGCCGCTGGCAGCCGGCAGTGTGCTCGCACTCCTCGCCGGGATCGGCATCGCCCTGGCGCGCCGCCGTCGCGTCTGACGCGACCAGCCCGGGAGGCG
>NZ_JBQEPN010000013.1:0-13046 GCF_052045775.1 Curtobacterium sp. 22159 | reverse complement strand
CGCGCCTCCCGTGCGTGAGTAGCGTCGGGCACATGAACGGACTCGGACTGGGGACCCTCAACGTCGCGACGATCGTCGTCGAGGGAGCACGACGGCACCGGAACAAGACGGCGGTCGTCACCGCGCTCGCGGACGGCGTGCACGAGCTCAGCTACGGCGAGCTCTGGGAGCAGGTCCGCACCACCGCCGGCGGCCTGCGCGCCCGGGGCGTCGAACGGGGCGACCGGGTCGCGGTGATGCTGCCGAACATCCCCCAGTTCATGGTCGCGTACTTCGCGGTGCTCGCCCTCGGCGCGGTCGTCGTGCCCGTGCACCTGCTCTTCAAGCGCGAGGAGATCACGCACGTCCTGTCCCGCTCCGGTGCGGGCGTGCTCATCGCCTCCGGGACGGCACTCGCCGAGGCCGGCCCCGCTGCCGCCGACACCGGCGCACTCGTCGTCGGGGTGGGCGCGGGCGAGGACGTGCTCGACCTGGCCGCCCTGGCGACCGAGGGCACCCCGCTCGACGCCGTCGTCGGCACGAACCCCCTCGACCCCGCCACCGTCCTGTTCACCAGCGGCACCACCGGGCTGCCGAAGGGGGCCGTCGGCACGCACTTCGCCCTCGTCGAGCAGGCGAACGTCTGCATCATCGACCTCTTCGACCTCCGCGAGGACGACGTCGTCTTCGGCGGGCTCCCGCTCTTCCACACCTTCGGGCAGACGGTCGTGATGAACACCACCCTGCGCCGCGGCGCGACCATCGTGCTGCTCCCCCGGTTCGACCCCGCGACCGCCCTGTCGCTCTGCGTCGAACAGCGGGTGACGGCGTTCCTCGGGGTCCCGACGATGTTCATCGCGCTCCTCGAGGCCTCCCGCACGCACCCGGAGCGACCACCGTTCCGCTGGGCGGTGTCCGGCGGGGCTGCGCTGCCGTCGGCGGTGCTCGAACGCTTCGAGACCACGTTCCGCGCACCGATCCAGGAGGGCTACGGGATGACCGAGACCTCGCCCGTGATCTCCGTGAACCCGCGCGGCGTGCCGAGCCGAGCGGGCAGCGTCGGACCGGCGATCTGGGGCGTCGACGTCGTCGTGGCGGACGCAGACGTCGAGGGTCGGATCGTCCCGCTGCCCGTCGGGGAGACCGGCGAGATCGTCGTGCGCGGCCACAACCTGTTCCGCGGCTACCTCGACGACGACGCCGCGACCGAGGCCGCCATGGCCGACGGCTACCTGCGCACCGGAGACATCGGGATGCTCTCCGACGACGGCTACGTGACGATCGTCGACCGCAAGAAGGACCTCATCCTCCGCAACGGGTACAACGTCTACCCGTCGGAGATCGAGTCCGTGCTGCACCGGCACGAGGACGTCGCGTCCGCCGCGGTGTTCGGCGTCGACCACCCGGTGCACGGCCAGGAGGTGCACGCCGCCGTGGTGCTCCACGACGGTGCGACCGACACCGGTGCGATCGACGCGTTCGTCCGGGAGCGGGTCGCCGCGTTCAAGTACCCGCGCGTCTACCACGTGGTTGAGTCGCTGCCGCTCGGGCCGAGCGGCAAGGTGCTGCGCCGCGAGCTCAGCGCCCGCTACCGCGTGGAGTGAGTCCGGGGGCGCGGTCGCGCCGGGCCGTGGTAGCCCCGCGGCGCGTCCTCACCGCGGGATGACCGCGAAGAGGAAGCGCTTCCGGACCATGTACCAGGCCAGCAGGATCAGGAGCGTGTGCGTGGCGAAACCGACCCAGCCGTTGTTCCAGTCCACGCCCGGGATCGACGCGATCGCCAGCGCGAAGAACACCTGCCAGACGAAGACGTACAGGCTCGCCTGACCGATCGGGATCCAGAGCCACCCGATGACGCCCGCGATCGGTTTCCAGAACACCGTGAGGATCGCGTACGACACGATCGCGAAGAACGCGATGTCGACCAGTCGGCCCCACTGCAGGTCCACACGCTGGTAGGCGGTGTTGTACAGCTGGTCGTACATCGACGCCGGGAACGGGACGGGCGTGAACCCGTACTGGTTGCCGGCCCACACGTAGACCAGGAACAGCGCGTAGCCGCCGACGCCGATCCCGATGAGGACCTTGCCGAGCCGACCGGTCAGCGCGCGGATGATCTGCCGCCGGTAGAAGCCGAGCACGAGGCCGTGCGTGAAGACCACCTGCCACGTGAGCAGCGGGAACACCGACTCGAACTGCGAGTTCAACGGCCGGAAGTCCGGATTGAGCGCCTGGTAGACGTAGAGCGCCCAGCTGACGAGCAACAGCGCCCACCAGAACCCGCGGCGGATCACCCACATGAACACCGGGATGAACAGGCTGAGCACCACGAACAGGCCCATGATGTTGAACGGCCACGGACCCATCTCGAGGAGCAGGAACTGCCGGATCGCGTACCAGGGCGGCGGGTACGCCAGCAGCTGCATGGCGTTCGGGTAGAGGTCGTACACGCGCCCCTCGGCTCCGACCCCGCCGGTGCCCGTGCCGCGGTCGGTGAAGGTCGTGATCGCGTCGGTGTTCAGGAAGGGCAGGAAGCTCAGCGCGAACACGACGAGGATGACCCCGAGCGTGACGAGGTACTGCTTCCGGGCGCGCTTCCACGCCCCGATCGCCGCCGCCCACTCGCCGAACTTGGCGATCGCGAACGGGTACGTCATGCCGAGCACCATGCCGGACAGGAACGCGAACATCTCCGCGCCGGTGATCGCCCCCGTGGCGTGCAGCGTGATGAACGAGTACGGGCCGCCGATCTCGATGTGGGTGATCACCACTGCGAGGATGATGAACCCGCGGAAGAGGTCGAGCCGGAGGTCGCGTCCGGGCTTGCCGTCGTCCGGGTACCGCCAGCCGGGCAGCAGCCGTCCGAACAACCCGCTCAGCAGGAACACGACGGCCAGACCGACCGCGACCCAGACGATCCACGCCATCTGGTCGCCGCCCGTGTCGTACTGCTGGTCGGTCGCCGCCGCGCCGTCCTGGGCCGTCACCCGTTGGGTCACGGGGCCGAACACGAAGTGGTCCGCGCGTTCGAGGTCCGTGCGGAACGAACCCGCGATGCCCGGCACCGCCGTGTCGCGCCAGTCGGCCACGCGTCCCCCGGCCTCGGGCTCCCGCCGGTTCGTCTCGAGGAAGGTCACGCCCTGGATCAGCGGGCGCTCCCGGACCGCCGCGATGACCTGGCGCCACCAGCCCTGCTTCACCGCCAGCTGGGAGTCGCCGCCGAGGGTGTGGTCGTAGAGCGCTCCGGTGTCGAGCAGCATCGGTCGGTCGTCGGTCACCGCGAAGCGATCGTAGAAGTCGCCCCGCTGCCGCTGCTCGTAGCCCCACGTCTCGTCGAACCGGGCCTCGACCTCCCCGGCCTGGGGGACGTCGTTGCGGGTGAGCGGGACGTCGCGGCCGGCCGCCTGGGTGGCCTTGCCCTTCCCGAAGGAGAACATCGACAACCCGACCCAGTCGACAGCGGCGTCGCCGGGCCAGTACGGCGCGTACGGATCGTCCGCCGCCGTGAGCCGGCCGTCGCCGTTCGTGTCCAGCTTCGCCACGTCGGTCGCCGACAGGTCGCGGAGCCGCCCGGCGGAATCCCCGAACGGGTACCCGGCGCCGTACGACGGCGACCAGACCATGCGGGCGTCGGAGCTGCCGGCGTGGACCGCCTTCGCGAGCGTCCGGAACGCCCGGACGTACTGCGTCGGCTGCTGCCCCCACCGCACCCAGGTGCCGTTCATCTGCGGCGCGAACCGAACGAGCAGCTGGGTGTCGTACTGCTGGTGGACCTCGTCGAACAAGCGGTTCGCTGCACGGGCGTCCGCGGCGGTGAGGGAACCGAGCGACCGCTCCGGCTCGAGGCTCACCACGAGCACCGCGCCCTGGGCCGCGGCCGCGCGGGTCGCGCGGAGGAACTCCTTCCGGGCGCTGCCCCGGAGCGGGTACTGGACCTCGACGCCGTACATCGACGGGGTCGCGCCGAGTCGGCCGGCGTACCCGTCGGGTGCATCGTCGCCCCAGTCGATGTCCGGTCCGAACCAGGCCTTCCCCGACGCGGGCGTCGCCGCGGCCGGAGCCTGCGCGGCCGTGGCCGGCAGGGCGCCGCCGAGCGCGAGTGTCGCGACCACCACCAGGAACGCGACCGCACGGGCCGCCCGTCGCCTCAGCGGCTGCACGCCAGCGTCCAGATGTTGTGTCCGCCCTCGTGCCGGTGCTCGAGACGGTCCAGCGCCGCGATCGCGAGGGCGAGTCCGCGGCCGCTCTCCTCGGCGGCGTCGGCCATCGTCACCGCGGCGAGGTCGACGTCCGCGGGCAGGCCGTTGTCCGTGAGGACCGCGACGAGTTCGTCCTCGGTGGCGTCGAGTTCCACGGTGTACCGCCGCCCGGCCTCCTGGTCGGTCCGACGGGTGTGCTCGACGATGTTCGCGGCGATCTCCGCCACGGCCGTCTCGAGGCCGAACCGGAGCCGGACGTCGTCGATGCCGAGGCCGTCCCACCAGGCACCGAACCGGTCCTGCACCTCGTCGAGGGACTCCACGACCGCCGGGACGTCGAACTCGGTGTGTGTCGGGCTCACAGGGGTCCTCCCGCAGTGCTTGACTCGTGCTCGGACTGCACCGTGCCCGGACCGCGGTAGAGCACGGCACGGATCACGATGCTGAAGATGAACAGGTCGAACACCACCCACGCGGTGTTGACGAGCGGTGCGATCCCGGACGCCTGGCCGACCAGGTAGCGGATTCCGATCAGGACCAGGGCGGCGACGAGCGCCCCCATCGCGATGAGCTGCGGGCGGACGAGGTCCCACCGCGGCTTCTGCTCGGACTCGTCCCGCACCTTGGGGGTGACCCGGAAGCCGAGGGGCTTGCCGCGGAACACGTTCTCGAACGCACTCGTGACCGACTCGATCCACACGGGGAACAACGCCAGCGAGTACTGCTGGCCGCGCCAGGTGGGTCTGCCGGCAGCGACCACCCAGAACAGCAGCTGGTTGAGCACGAGGAACGGGATGAGCCGCGCGAAGAAGTCCACGCTGTACGCCTGGACGGGGACGACGCCGAACGACAGGCACAGCACCGGCGCGGCGATGTAGACCACGGCCGCGAAGCCGGACAGGTAGCTCCACATCGTCGAGAAGTACATGAGGCGCTGGCCCCAGGACAGGCCCTTCTGCACGAGCGGGTTCTCGCGGAAGAAGACCTGCATGGTGCCCTGCGCCCACCGGAGCCGCTGGACGAGCATCGTCGGCAGGTCCTCCGGGGCCAGCCCCTTCGCGAGGATCTCGTCGTGGTAGGCCGACTTCCACCCGAGGCCGTGCAGGCGCATCGCGGTGGCCATGTCCTCGGTCACCGAGATCGTCGCCAGGGGCATGATCGGCTGTGCCTCGTCGTCACGGTTGACGTCGAGCGCGCGGGCGAGCACGGCGATGGACTCGATCGCGGCCACCGGCGAGGCGTTCCGGCTGCCGAGCACGTCGAGCGCGGCGTCGTCCAGCCCGGCGAACGTGTTCGCGTCGGTGGACATCGCCGCGAGCTCCTGCAGGTCGTTGCGCACCGACTCGAGGTCGGCGGCGGCGAAGCGGTACGCGATGGCGTCGATCCCGCGCTGGAAGGCGTAGGTGACCTCGCCGAGGGGCTCGCCGCGCAGTACCTGTTCGCGGGCGTTGCCGACCACCGCCTCGGCCTCGTCGAGGGCGGCGAGCACGCGCGGGTCGGTCTCGTTCTCGCGGGCACGCGCGAGGAGCTTGCGGGACGTCTTGATCGTCCGGGTGACGGACGCCTCGACCTCGCGCACGTACCGGGTGACGCCGAGCTGCATGAGCGCTTCCCGCCGGAGGATCGCGTTCGAGCCGCAGAAGAACGCGGCGTTCCAGCCGTCCTTCGACTGCTGGATGGGCCCGTAGAACAGCGGCGCCTGACTGCCGAGGAGGTCGGCTTCCGGCACGTTCTCGAACCACTGCGGCGTCTGCACGAGCGCCATCCGCGGGTCCTTGAAGTACCCCAGCGTCCGGTCGAGGATGGACGGCTCCGGCACCTGGTCGGCGTCGAGGATGAGGAGGAACTCGCCCTGGGTCGCGAGCAGCGCGTTGTTGAGGTTGCCCGCCTTGGCGTGCCGTGGCCGGTCGACCCAGTCCGCGCCGCGCGTGATGACGCCGATGCCGAGCGACTCGGCGGCGGCCCGCATCTCCGGCCGGTCGCCGTCGTCGAGGATCCAGGTCTCGTGCGGGTGCGCGATCGCCTTGGCGGCCCGCGCGGTCCGGACGACGAGTTCGACGGGCTCGTTGTACGTGGTGATGAAGACGTCGACGGTGACGTCCGGTGCGGGCTTCCTCGGCGGTTCACCGCGTTCGCGGAGCCGCCACGCCCCGAACGCGAACAGCAGCGAGTCGATCACGCTGTACGTCTCGGCCAGGACCAACGGCACGGCGATCCACCACGAGTGCCAGTTCACCGACGCCGCCCAGCGCCAGACGATGTAGTTCACGCCGGCGATCGACGCGAGCAACGCGACCGTCCGCACGGTGAGGAGTCGACGCCGCGGCGTCCCCGCCGTCAGGCGCCGGTGGTCCTCCCTGCTGACCTCGACCGTGGTCACGGGGTCACCCCACCCACGGCGTTGCCGAGCGTGCTGCGTCGCAAGCGTGCCTCCCTGATCCGCCGGCCCCCGGCCGCGGCGCGCGCCCGAGGAGTGGTTCCGACCGGTGGCCGGACGCAGGGGCCCGTCCCGATCGCACGCCCCGGTCCTCGGGTACGACCTGGGCGTAGGGACCTGTCTACCGCAGGACGGCGACGTCTGTCAGACCGGCGCCCCGCTCTGGGGACAACCGGTGCGGGCGGCGGACACCGACGGCCCTGTCAGTCGGACGGACGAGCAGGCCCGAGGCCGAAGTCCGCCGCGAAGCCGAGGTCGTCCGCCAACCGCGCCACGACCTCGTCGAAGTACAGCGCCCCGTCCGAGACCGAGCCGACGAAGTGCCCGAACAGCTCGAACGACACCGTGCCGAACACGGTCGTCCACGCCATCAGGGTGCGGACGAGGACTTCCTCGGGGAGCTCGACCCCGAGCGCACGGAGGGAGGCGACGGCGTCGGCGACGGCCGGGGCGACCATCCCGGGAGCAGCCGTCGGTGCGTGGGGCGATCCGCGCCTCCCGTCCGCATCGACGGGGACCCGGCCGCGTTCCGCCGTCGCGTCGGCGACCACGCGCACGAGGGTGAGCGTCGTCCGTGACGCGGGTTCGACGGTCTCGCTCGGTGCCGCGTACCCCGGGACGGGCGAGCCGAAGAGCAGCGCGAAGTCCCCCGGGTGCGCCACCGACCACGTACGGACGGCGCGACAGGCCGCGACCCACCTGGCGCCCGGCGCCGGACCGGCGGCGGCGTCCGCGGCCTCGACGGCGGCACCCAGCTCGTCGTAGTCCGCGACGAGCAGGGCGGTGAGCAGGTCGTCGCGGCTCGGGAAGTACCGGTACACGGCGGACGAGACCATCCCGACGTCGCGGGCGACTGCGCGGAGGCTGAGCTGCGACGGACCCTCTTCAGTCAAGCGCGCGCGTGCGGCGGCGAGGATGCCGGCGTGCACGGCTTCCCGAGCGAGTGCACGTGCGGTGGGAGCCCGGTCGGTCATCCCTCAACCTTGTCACGGGAGAGCACTGCACACAAATGAGAGCAGTGCTCTTGCAATTGCCGCGGCGCGCGTGCATGATGACTTCCGAGAGCAGTGCTCTCCCACATCTCGAGGAAAGCAGGAACCCATGTCCCAGCACCACGTCGTCGTCGGAGCCGGCCCGGTCGGCCGTCACGTCGCTGCACTGCTCGCCGAGCGCGGGGAACGCGTCACGGTCGCCACCCGGTCGGGACGCGACACCGGGATCGCCTCGGTCGAGCACATCGCACTCGACGCCTCGGACGCGGACGCACTCTCCCGCGCGGCCGACGGCGCAGCGGTCCTCTACAACTGCGCGAACCCGGGCAACTACACCCAGTGGGAGGAGACCTGGCCGCCGCTCGCCGCCGCACTGCTCACCACGGCCGAACGGACCGGGGCCGTCTACGCCATCACGGGCAACCTCTACCCGTACGGGCCGGTCGACGGTCCGATGCGCGAGAGCCTGCCGGACGCCGCGACCGACCACAAGGGCATCCTGCGCGCGCGACTGTGGGCGGACGCCCTCGCCGCCCACCGCGCCGGACGCACCCGCGCGGTCGAGGTCCGCGCGTCCGACTACGTCGGGTCGGGCATCGGCGAGAACGGCCACATCACCCGTGTCCTGCCGGCCGCCCTGCAGGGGAAGGCGGTGTCCATGGTCGGCCGCACCGACCTGCCGCACAGCTTCACCGACGTGCTCGACGTCGCACGCACCCTCGTCGCTGCCGCTGCGGACGAGGGTGCCCACGGCCGGACGTGGATGGTGCCGACGAACGCGCCCCGCTCACAGCAGCAGGCGCTCACCGAGGTGCTCGCCGCCGCCGGGAAGCCGCCCGTCACGGTGCGCCGACTGCCTGCGGGCCTGTTCCGGATGATGGGACTGGTGTCGCCGATGATGCGGGAGATCGGGCAGATGACGTACCAGTGGACGGCGCCGTACGTGATCGACGACTCGGAGAGCCGGGCGCACTTCGGCATCGAGCCGACCCCGTGGGACGAGGTGTGCCGGCGGACGGTTGCGGGAGTCGTGTGACGGCCACGCGGCATGACGCCGGGCGCGGTGCCGGTCGACACCGCGCCCGGCGTCCGGGCGATCGCGTCAGATGACGAGCAGACGGGAGTACTGCGCCGACGACAACCGCTCGGCGGCACCGCCCGCGGCGGGCACCCGCCAGAGGCCGGGCGTCGGCCCGCTGTCGATGTCGACGAACACGTCGCCGTCGTCGTCGGCCGCGCCGACGTTCGCTCCTCGGCTGCCCGCGGTGAGCCCGGACACCGCCTTCGTCACCGTCGTGCCGTCCGCCGAGCGGACCACGAGGGACGTGACGCTCCGGTCGGCGCCGCAGCCCGCGGGGCTGTACTCGGCCGGACTCGTGCACCACCCGGCCGACTGCAGGAGCGAGAACGTGTCGTCGCCCACGGCGCCGTACTCGAACGCCAGCTTCGGCTCGGCGGACACGGGTGAGGTCGCGCCCGCCGGCAGGGCCGCCCAGATGAACGACCCGGCGCCGCCCGGCGAGCTCCAGTCGAAGAAGAGGTTCCCGTGCGTGTCCGCGAGGAGCGCCCGCACGTACCCGAGCACCCCGGCGGCACCCGGAGTCACGGTGCGGGTGGTCACGGCACCGGACGGTGACGCGGTCGTGACGACAGCGGAGGACACCGTGCCCGCCCAGGTGGAGACCGTCCCGTCGCGACCGACCGCCCACAGCGTCGTGTACGAGCTGTTCGGCGCCGGCCCGAAGTGCACCCACGCCTGCGGTGCCCCGCCCGTCACGGGCAGGCGGTCCACGACCCCGGTCACCGAGTCGATCCAGTAGAGGTTGCCCGCGGCGTCCGAGCGCAGGTCGGCGGTGAGGTGCAGGCCGGTCGCGAGCGTCCGGACGGCACTGCCGTCGGCGGGGTGGAGGAGGATCGACGTGCGGTCCGCCGACGGCGTGAAGACGTCGCCGACGTCGTCCGCGGTGAAGCCGGCACCGTCGGTCGCGACGGTCCTCAGCGCGCCGGACCCGCTCGTCGGGAACCGGACGACGTCGCCCGCTGCGTCGAGGGCGAACAGGGACTGGGTGGTCGTCGTGACCGCGGGTGCGGTGTACCGCACGGAGGTCGCGCTCCCGGCTCCCCGAGCACCGAGCGCCCGCACGGCGAAGGTGTAGGTCGTCCGGGGCGTCAGTGCCCCGAACCGGTCCGAGCGGGCGCTGGCCGGCAGACGGTCGACGCCGTGGTCGGGCTGGTGTTCGGCCGGGGTGACCACGACCTGCCATCCGGTGACCCTCGCCCTGGACCGTGGCTTCCCCCAGGTGACGGTGGCGCTGTCGGCCGCACCGGTGACCGTGACGGACGTCGGCGCTCCCGGCACCGACGACGAGGGTGCTGCCGTCGCCGGTCCCGCTCCCCCGATGACGAGCGCCACCGCAGCCGCGGCGGTGAGTACTGCTCTGTACACGTGCGTTCCCCGTTCGTCTCCGCGGACCCCTGCGCCGCGGCTCCGAGCATCACACCACCGGCAGGCCCGCCGAACGGCTGCGGCGGAGGATCGTGCGGACGGTCGTGCGCCATCCCGCAACGCGGCGGCGGGGGCGTTCTCATCGCACGACGTGCCGCTCACCTACGGCCCCGGCGGCGTGTTGCGCGACCGGAACGACAGCGCGCGGCGTGTTGTGCGACCGGAACGGCAGCGCGCGGCATGTTGCGCGACGAGAACCCGGCCGAACGGCGGGACCCGCCGAGACCCGGCTCAGTGCCGCGGCTTGCGGGCCGGACGGTCGTCGCGGTCGTCGCGCCGCGGCCCACGGTCGTCACGGTCCCGACCACCGCGCGGCGCACGGTCATCACGGTCGTACCGACGCGGGCCCCCGCGCCGGTCCGGCTTGATCTCGATGAGCTTGCCGCTGATCCGGGTGTCCGTCAGCCGGTCCAGCACGCCGCGGTCCATGTCCGCGGGGAGCTCGACGATGGAGAAGTCGGGACGGATCTGGATCGCACCGAAGTCGTCTCGGCGCAGGCCGCCCTCGTTCGCGAGCGCGCCGACGATCTGGCGCGGCTCCACCCGGTGTCGGCGCCCGACCTCGATGCGGTAGGCGGTCATCGGCTGCGACCGACGAGGGCCCCGGTCGGAACGGTCGCCCCGCCCGCCGCGGTCGTCGTCCCGGTCACGGCGGTCGCCGCGTCGTTGGTCCCGGTCGACCTGGTTGCGGAGGTCGTCGGAGGCCGGGTCGAGCAGCAGCGGCGAGTCCCCCTGCGCCACGACCGCGAGCGCCGCTGCGACGTCGTCGGCCGGGACGTCGTGGTGCTCGACGTAGTGGGCGATGATGTCGCGGAACGCGGCGATCCGGTCCTGCTGCTCGAGCGCCGAGGTGATGGCGTCGTCGAACCGCGTGAGGCGCGTCTCGTTGACGTCCTCGATCGTCGGGAGCTGCATCTGCGTGAGCGGCTGCTTCGTGTGCCGCTCGATGGCTGCGAGCAGGCGGCGCTCGCGCGGCGTGACGAAGCTGATCGAGTCGCCCTTGCGGCCGGCCCGACCGGTCCGGCCGATGCGGTGCACGTAGGACTCGATGTCGACGGGGATGTCGAAGTTCACCACGTGCGTGATGCGGTCCACGTCGAGGCCTCGGGCAGCGACGTCGGTGGCGACGAGGATGTCGAGCTTGCCGGACTTCAGTTGGTTCACGGTCCGCTCGCGCTGGGCCTGGGCGACGTCACCGCTGATCGCGGCGGCGGCGTACCCACGGGCGCGGAGCTTCTCGGCGAGGGTCTCGGTCTCGCTCTTGGTGCGGACGAAGATGATCATCCCCTCGAAGTCCTCGACCTCGAGGATGCGGGTGAGCGCGTCGACCTTCTGCGGGTAGGACACCACGAGGTACCGCTGCGTGATGTTCGCGGCCGTCTTCGTCTTCGTCTTGACGGTGATCTCGGCCGGGTCGGTGAGGTACTGCTGCGAGATGCGACGGATCTGCGCGGGCATCGTCGCCGAGAACAGGGCGACCTGCTTGTCGTCGGGCGTCTCGGCGAGGATCGTCTCGACGTCCTCGGCGAAGCCCATCTTGAGCATCTCGTCGGCTTCGTCGAGCACGAGGTACTTCAGCTCGGACAGGTCGAGCGTGCCCTTCGCGATGTGGTCCATGATGCGACCGGGCGTCCCGACGACGACGTCGACACCACGACGCAGCGCGGACAGCTGCACGCCGTACGCCTGCCCGCCGTACACGGGGAGGACGTGCACGTGCTTCATGTGCGAGGCGAACTGCTCGAACGCCTCGCAGACCTGCAGGGCGAGCTCGCGCGTCGGGGACAGGACGAGTGCCTGCGGCACCTTGCTGCCCGACTCCATGCGGGACAGGATCGGCAGCGCGAACGCCGCCGTCTTGCCGGTACCGGTCTGTGCGAGGCCGACGACGTCACGCCCCTCGAGCAGCGTGGGGATGGTGGCTTCCTGGATGGCCGAGGGCGTCTCGTAGCCGATGTCCTTGACGGCCTTGAGCACCGGATCGCTCAGGCCGAGGTCGGCGAAGGTCACCACGGGCCCCTCGTCGGTGGTCTCGGTGGTGGTGGCGGTGTCCGTGCTCATGCGGAAACGGTATCTCGGATGCAGGCCGCGTGCTGACGGACGGGAGGCGCGGGGCGGGCCCGCACCGCGCCTCCCGTCCGCTACGGGGTCTGGTCGGGACCCGCCGCACCGATCCCGAGGACGGTGTCGGCCCGGTCGTTGAGCCGGGCCAGCAGCCCGGCGAGCGTGCGGAGTTCCTCGGTCGCGAAGGCCTCGGTGAGTTCGTCGGCGACCTCGGCGCCGGCGACGTCCAGCGTGTCGAGGAGCGTCCGACCCGCCGGGGCGACGGACAGGAGACTGGCGCGACCGTCGGCGGGGTCGGGGCTCGTCTCGAGGTACCCGGACTCGACGAGGGAGGCCACGCGTCGGCTGATCACCGGTCGCGACAGCCCGGTGGCGTCGGCGATCACCGTGGAGCGGACCGCCCCGAAGTGCTCGACGGCGCGCAGGATCACCCGCGCGGTCGGGTCGAGGCCGCCGCGGGACTCGATCAACGAGGAACGCAGGGTCTGCCGCACCCAGAGCCGGTCGAGCTGGGCGCGGAGGAGCCGCTCGGCGGCGTCCCGGTCCGTGGTCACGGTGTCAGCGTAGTGGGCACATTTAGTTGCTTGTCGGAAGCATCTGATGTAGCGTTGCGCGGTCTGCAAGTTTTCACAGCACGAAAAAGGAGTTCGATGACCGCCACCGCACCCGTCCCGGTGCAGCACGGCCGACGAGCAGCGGGGTCCGCCACGGCCCCCGGCGCCCCCGGCCAGCAGCCGCTGATGACCCACCGCCAGATCCTCCTCGTGATCTACGGGCTGATGGCGGGCATGTTCCTGTCGTCCCTCGGCCAGACGGTGTTCGGCACGGCGATCCGGACCATCGGTGACGACCTGCACGGGCTCGACCAG